>JBAUIP010000394.1:0-3606 GCA_049683055.1 Pricia sp. | reverse complement strand
GAAATGATTCCCACATCAGCCTTTAAAGATAAGGCTGGAAATTCCGGAAGACTTACTGCGTAGTTTTATTCGGATATCAATTTTAAGAACCCTGTCGAAAAAAAGGACTGGGACGGTTCGATGGATTTCAATGCGCTTTTGGATAAATCGGAAGATATTAATTCTGTTCGGCTTTCAGGTACTATCGATATCAATGAGGCGGGCGAATATGAACTGATCAAAGAAGAAAGAGGAAAATTGAGTGTTTTTATCGACGACGAGCGCGTAATGGAAGTTTGGCAAACCATTCTAAGCACGCCCAGATACACCCATATCGACTTATCCAAGGGAACCCATAAAATCGTCATTGAATATACGCAACAAAAGGACGAATTTCCGACCCTAAAATGGAGAAAACCTTCGGAAAAAAACGAACTTTTATCCCTATGGTCCGCTTCTGCAAAAAACATCGATTATTATTTCATCTATGGCGAGGAAAACATGGATCAAGTGGTCTCTGGCTTCAGAAAGCTCACGGGCAAAGCAACCTTATTACCTAAATGGGCCTATGGCTTTTGGCAATCGAGAAACCGGTATCAATCACAGGAAGAAATCGTGTCCATGGCCAAAAAATTACGCGGAAATAAAATACCGTTCGACAACATCGTTCTCGATTGGCATTATTGGGTAAACGATACATGGGGCAGCCATACCTTCAATGAGAAGGCCTTTCCCGATGCCAGCGCGATGACCGATGAACTTCATGATCTAAATGCCAATGTTATGATTTCCGTTTGGCCCAAATTTTATCCGGAAACGGCAAACTATAAAGAACTTGAGACTGCGGGTGCGCTGTACACCAAATTTGCCGACGAGAAGGGAGTTGATTTCAGAAACCATTTGAATACCTATTACGACCCGTTCAACCCCGAAGGTCGAGAGATTTACTGGAACCAAATCAACAGGGAAATCTATTCGCATGGTTTCGATGCTTGGTGGCTTGATGGCACGGAACCTTCTTTTGATAAGGACTTTGACGCGAACAAAAGGGCCTACTATATGGAGCCCAACGCTTTTGGAAAAGGCTATGATTATTTGAATCTCTTTGCTTTGTACAATAGCAAGGCTATCTACGAGGGCCAGCGTTCCGTAGATCCGAACAAAAGAGCCTTTATCTTGACCCGGTCATCTTTTGCAGGGATGCAGGAATATGCGGCAGTCGCATGGTCAGGGGATGTTGCCGCCAGTTGGGACATGTTCCGGTCCGAGATTGCCGCGGGATTGAACTATTCCCTGTCGGGCATGCCCTATTGGACCGATGACATCGGCGGATACATCTCTGAAATGAGGGACGGTACCTATTTTTATGATGAATTCGAAGAACTGTTTACGCGCTGGTTTCAATTCGGAACATTCAGTCCCATATTCAGGGCACACGGCGACCAACATCCTCAAAATATGTTGGCGTTCAAGAAAGATTATTTCGAAGCCCAATTGAAGTTCGATAAACTCCGCTATAGCCTGATGCCTTACATATATTCCGTTGCGGGCGCAGTAACACATGACGACTATACGATGATGCGCGGGCTGGTATTCGATTTTGCGGACGACCCGAAGGTTTTAGATATAACCGATCAGTTCATGTTCGGCCCATCGCTATTGATTTGTCCCGTTACCGAATACGAAGCAAGGGAAAGGGATGTGTATCTGCCGGCAACTACGGACTGGTATGACTTCTGGACCGGAAAATATTATAAAGGTGGGAAAAGCTATTCGGTAACAGCACCCTTAGATCAGATGCCGATATTCGTCAAGGCGGGCTCCATCATTCCCTTCGGCCCCGAAATTCAATATACTTCGGAGAAAAAGCCGGAATCTATTTTGCTAAAAGTGTATGAGGGGGCCGATGCAGCATTTGAACTCTACGAAGATGAGGGAACCAATTATAACTACCAAGGTGGTGCATTTTCAGAAATCAACATTTCATGGGACGACACAGAAAACCTATTGAAGATTTCCGATAGTAAGGGCGAATATAAAGGGATGCTTAAGGATAGAAAATTTCAGGTGGAACTAGTATCCGAAAAAAGCCCTTCAGGATATAACGACGAACCTAAACCAATCGAGAATACAGACTATTCGGGAAAACAGGTTGAGCTTGACCTCAACTAAAAGGCAACTATGAAATTTCAAGTTTGTTTTATAACCGCTATTTCAATCCTCTGTTTTCAGGACGGTCCAGACCAACGGACAAAAAACTTCCCAAAAGTCGTGGAGTACGTTGAAGAAATGCCCGATCCGGACAAGCTATGGGTATTCATGATGGCAGGGCAATCGAACATGGCCGGTCGGGGCTTGGTAGAACCGCAGGATACTGTTCCGAATAAGAGGATACTCACCATCGATAAGACCGGTCGGTGGATTTACGCCAAAGAACCTTTGCATTTTAACGAACCGAGCCTCACCGGTCTGGACAGTGGAATGTCGTTCGCAAAACAGTTGTTAGATTCAATTTCGAAAGAAATTTCCATCGCCATGATTCCTTGTGCCGTGGGTAATACCTCCGTCGAACAATGGTTGGAGAACGACACCTATCGCGATGTTACCTTATTTTCAAATTTTGAAAAGAACGTAGCGTTGGCCAAGAAATATGGTAAGATAAAAGGCATCCTGTGGCATCAGGGAGAGGCCAACGCAAAGGCGGGTTTGATTCCCCAGTACGGCATAAATATAGAAAGGCTGGTGGCTAAGATGAGGACAACGGTGGATGACCCATCCTTAGTGATACTCATGGCGCAATTGGGCTCATTTGCAGAACCTGCCGAATGGCAACAACAATGGGATTCCATCAACGCAATTTTAAAAGACTATACGACCAGTCACGAAAACACCTATTTGATATATACACAAGACTTAAAATCAAAAGACGACCACATCCATTTTGATTCAGAATCGCAACGGAAAATGGGTAAAAGATATGCCCGAAAATTTTTAGAAGTAAGCAAACAGAATCAAAAGAGCTGATACTTTTAGATATTCAAGAACAACATTCAACAATAAAAAACAATGATAAAGTACGTACTGATTTTAATGCTTCCCATATTTCTACATAGCCAACAAAAACCTCAAGACCTCAAGATATTCGACGTATACGATTTTGGAGCAAAAGGCGATGGATCCACAAACGACCACGACGCCATTCAAAAAGCCATAGATTCTTGTAACGGAACCGGAGGAACGGTACTGTTCACGAAAGGGAAATTTCTTACTGGGCAATTGATGCTGGGGAGTGATATGACCTTAAAAATCGATTCCACAGCCATCCTTTTGGGTATTCAGTCTGATTCGGAAAAAGACTACCCTTATGGTTTAATTGAGACCAAATACCCCAACCGGATGTACGAAGACATGCAGCGCAGACTGCTTTATGGGAACTACGTAAAAAATGTGACCATCACGGGAACAGGTACAATAGACGGTCAAGGCGATTTCGACCCGTGGATGAATGTCAAGAGCCTAGGGGCTGAAAAAGACCGGCCATCCATTTTGGCATTCGTCGGATCAAAGAACATTACCGTATCTAACTTGACCTTGATAAAACCCGCCTGTTGGACACAAGTTTATATT
>JBAUIP010000393.1:0-4081 GCA_049683055.1 Pricia sp. | reverse complement strand
GGTGTATCCGTTTGTCGAACTGACCTTGGGACTTATGTTTTTGATGCGTTTTCAGATTTCGGTGGCTTTGATTGCTACGATTTTGATTTTAGGCATCACTACGTTCGGCGTTACCAAAACCTTGCTCGACAAAAAAAGCATTCGCTGTGCCTGTTTGGGAACGGCCCTTAAGCTTCCTATGACCGAGGCGACCTTTAGGGAGAATGCTATCATGCTCGTGATGGCCGGGGCGATGCTGTTTCTGCGATTTTAAAGATGCGGATTCTGCAATGAGCTATATATCCGGTTAGAATTATCGTTTTTAAGTTCTGATATCCAAATTGGACTTAGCACGTTTCTGTTTAAAAATAGTCCTCCGAAGTCAGATTCCATTTATGGAACTCTAAACGACTTTATAGCTTCATGACCTGCAAGGTTTCGAAAACCCAAGGCGGGTTCATTATCTTTACGCTTTAAAATCCAAAGTTGGAACCATCACTTTTTGACATCACCATCATCGGCGGGGGAATCGTCGGCACCGCAACCGCCTACAAAATCCAGAAGGCACGTCCCGACCTAAAACTTCTGCTGCTTGAAAAGGAAGACCATTTGGCCGGCCATCAGACCGGCCATAATTCCGGGGTACTCCACTCCGGTATCTATTACACTCCCGGTTCGTTAAAAGCCAAAAATTGCGTGGAGGGCCGACGTCAAATGGTCGAATTCGCGAAAGAGCACGGCATTCCCCATGACGTATGTGGAAAAATTATCGTGGCGACCAACGAGAGCGAGCTTCCGGCCATGGAACGGATCTACTCCAATGGAAAACAGAACGGCCTAGGTGATGTCCGTAAAATATCCTCCGAAGAAATTTCCGAGATTGAACCGTATTGCCAAGGTGTCGCGGGACTCTGGGTGAGCAGTTCCGGTATTATTGACTACGTGGCGGCTACTCGAAAAATGGGGGAGTTGCTATCGAAAATCAATCCCCAAAGCGAGATAAAATTGGGCCAAGAAGTGGAGCGATTTTCTAAGGATGCTGTTACCCACATCGTCCATACCGATAAGACCAAGTTCCGGACCAAGAAAATGATTTTCTGTGGGGGACTTTTTGCCGACCGATTGGCTCGCGAACAGGGCGTCGAACTTCCGGAAAAAGTGGTCGGTTTCCGGGGCGACTATTACGAACTGACGGAAACGGGCAAACCAAAAATCCGCAATCTCATCTATCCCGTTCCTAATTTGGATTTTCCCTTTCTCGGCGTGCACTTCACCAGAATGACCAACGGCGAAATCGAATGCGGCCCCAATGCCGTGTTCACCTTCAAACGGGAAGGCTACGGCAAAACGGATTTTGACTGGGGCGATACCTTGGATGCACTTTCCTATTCCGGCACTTGGCAGTTGTTCGCAAAAAACTGGCGTTTCGGTATCAACGAATATCGTCGGGCCTTCTCGAAGCAACGCTTTCTCAAAACCCTGCAACGGCTGGTGCCCGACCTAACCGAAAACGACATCCGCCCAGGTAGAAGCGGAGTGCGCGCCCTGTTGCTCAACCGGGAAGGCGATACCCGAACGGACTTCCGCATCGCCTTTGGCGAAGATAGTGTTCACGTGCTCAATGCCCCGAGCCCAGCCGCGACGGACGCGCTGGCTATTGGGGATTCGGTCTGGGAAATGGCGGAGAAAAAGTTTGGAATTTAGTTCTTGGCGTTTTTTGAAAATTTATGTCTTGCTTATAAAATCGTCCAGTCTCATTTTAACGGTCTTCTGTATTTTGCTTTTCATAAAAGGAGTCCATCCCATTAAATATCCTATAGGCCCTAATGCCTGTTGCGACCATCTCCACAAGTTGAAGTGATCGATGTGTTCGATTATTTTGCCATCCTTAAATTTAAAGCGGGCGAAGACCTTGTTGATGACTTTTCTTTTTTTATCGCCATATAGGTATTCGGCTTTCCAAGTGGCGGTTCCTTTCTCCTCGGTCGTCGAAATGTTGCCGAAACTAATCTTGGTGCCGCTCGATTTTTGAGATAATAACATTTCCCACATTTTCATAGCTCTTTTTCCTTCTAAAGTGCCGAAGACCGGGTCTTTAAAGACAATGTTTTTGTGGTAACATGCGGTCATTCCTTTGGCATCTCCGTTAGAGAATGACCTATAAAACTTTTTAATTAACTCGTCGTTGTTCATTGGTTAATTTTGATTTGGGATTTCCTCTTTTTATCCTGTTCATTTAAAACATCCTGCAATTGATCATTCATAAAATTCAGAAAGTCGCTGTCAAATTCTGAGCTCAAATGTTCTTCCCAAGCTTTTTGAAAATCTTTCCTTTCGCACCAATCTCTGGTATACTGAACCCAACCTGTCCATTGAGCCTTTTTAAAGCGATTGTTATGGTTTCTATATTGAAAAAAGGCAGATTCAAGTAATGAAGTAAGTATTTCAAAAAGAATATATTTCCTTATTTTCTGTTCCGCGGAAAGATTTAGGTTTTTTTCTGTATATGAATTGTGTAGAAACAACTGCAAATCAATATTCTCTAGACATAGTTTGAGGAACTCACGATATTCCTTTGCTAGAGTGTCATAGGTTGCTAATTCGTGTTCCTGTCTTCTTCTTTTCGCTTCAATGAGAAAAATAGTTATTGCAAGAAAAAAACTCAATGCACCGACAATGGTTGCGAAATAGGATAAATTTTCTAGAACCAAGTTTTGATTATCCAACATTTCTCTATGTCTATAGCGGGTAACTTGGTGATAAACACCACCATTGGATTTCTTCAAAAGTAATCAATTTGTTGAGGTAATCTTAGGGAACAGCCAGAGGTGAACGATTTTCCCAAACCTTGGGGCTCTGCGTTATAAAATCGACGGCTTGACTAATGAGTGTCAAAGCGAGTAAACCGTAAACCAAAACAAAAACCGCCACCGGACAAATATCCAGTAGCGGTTTCAAAAAATTTATCAATTGCCTATTGCGGCCGATGATTACATCATTCCAGGCATTCCGCCACCGTGGGGCATTCCACCACCGCCAGCAGAAGATTCTTCCTTGATGTCGGTCAGGGCGCATTCGGTGGTCAAGATCATTCCGGCGACCGAAGCGGCATTTTCCAATGCGATTCGGGTCACTTTCTTCGGATCGATGATACCGGCTTTCAGCATTTCGACGTATTTCTCCGATTTGGCGTCGTAGCCATAGTCTCCTTTTCCGTCCAGTACCTTAGCAGCAACTACGGAACCTTCGCCTCCGGCGTTCTCTACGATAATACGTAGGGGAGATTCGATGGCGCGGGCTACAATGGCGAGTCCGGTTTCCTCATCGGCGTTCTCGGTCTGTACTTTGGACAAAACGGACTTGGCACGAATCAAGGCAACGCCACCACCGGCAACGATTCCTTCTTCAACGGCCGCACGGGTGGAGTGCAAGGCATCGTCCACTCGGTCTTTCTTCTCCTTCATTTCAACTTCGGAGGCTGCACCTACGTACAATACGGCAACACCGCCGGCCAGTTTGGCCAAGCGCTCTTGCAATTTCTCCTTGTCGTAATCGGAAGTCGTTGTCTCAATTTGAGACTTAATCTGATTGACACGGGTCTTGATATCCTTTTGGACTCCGCCACCGTTGACGATGGTCGTATTGTCTTTATCGATGGATACTTTTTCGCAAGTACCCAACATATCGATGGTCGTGTTATCCAAAGAAAATCCTCTTTCCTCGGAAATCACGGTTCCGCCGGTCAGGATGGCGATATCTTCCAACATCGCTTTTCTTCGGTCACCGAAACCTGGCGCTTTTACGGCCGCGATTTTCAACGAACCTCTCAGTTTGTTTACGACCAAGGTAGCCAATGCTTCACCGTCAACATCCTCGGCGATGATTAACAAGGGCTTTCCGGATTGTGCCACGGGCTCCAAGACGGGAAGCAAATCCTTCATGGACGAAATCTTCTTGTCGAACAACAATATATAAGGACTTTCCAACTCGGAAACCATTTTTTCGGAATCGGTCACAAAATAGGGAGAAAGATATCCCCTATCGAACTGCATTCCTTCTACGACATCTACGTAGGTGTCGGTTCCTTTGGCTTCTTCAACGG
>JBAUIP010000392.1:0-11448 GCA_049683055.1 Pricia sp. | reverse complement strand
TATGCCGATAAGGTGTTGGCCGTGCCGACTATCGACAACCGAATTAAGAGCGACGCCCAAATTATGATTGCCCGCGCGGCCATCGCGACCGGCGACGAATCCAAGGCCGAAAGCGCCTATCAAGACGTTTTGAAGATTGCGACCGGAGGCACCGCGGCCGAAGCCCTCTATTACGATGCCTATTTCAAGAACAAGGCACAAGATTATGAAACGTCGAACGCTTCCGTACAGAAACTGGCCAAAGACTATTCCAGTTATAAGGAGTGGGGCGGTAAGGGGCTTATTATCATGGCGAAGAATTTCTATGCTTTGGGAGATGCTTATCAGGCGACCTACATTTTAGATAACGTGACGACCAATTTCAGTCAATATCCCGAGCTCGTCTCCGAGGCGAAAGCTGAACTGTCGATTATCAAGTCCAAAGAGGCTCAAAGTAATTCGTCGATTCGGACTGATGGGAATTAATGGAGAGAATGTCAGGTCGAGCGCAGTCGAGACCTCAATGAAAGCAACAACAGACAAGAAAAGCATAACATGCAAAACCACATAAAATTCATTTTAATCCTAATCCTGGGATTTTCGCAGACCGCCTTCGCCCAAGAAGACGACAACGAAGAAGAAACCGACGACATCGGCACCGAGACGGTTACGGTGACCAAGGCCTATACGCCGACGATATCCGATGCCTTTAAGATCAAGTCCGTTCCGACCTTGAACGATTCCATCGTACTACAGAAGAAGAATATCGAATACAAGATAAACTCTGTTCCGGTGGCCTCGACCTTTACGCCCGCCAAGGGTACGGCGACCGCGGTCAAGAAAACGCCGCCGCCCTTGCTGTTCAATTCGTATGCTTCCGCAGGAGGGGGCAACCCCGCCAACTTGATGGCCAAATTTTATACCAGTCGCGAAATCGACCGGGAATCCGGTTTTACGGTGGGGTTGGACCATAATTCCTCCGTAGGCGACATTGACGGGGTGGCCTTGAAGAACATTTACTCCGATACCGAAATCGATGGTTCCTACACGAAACGGGACCGTGATTTCGACTGGGGCTTCGATGTCGGAGCGCAACATCAACTTTACAACTGGTACGGCATTCCCGATGGGGTCTTTACCGAAGAGGTGGTCAATTCCATTGAAGAGCGGCAGAACTATTTTATGGCAGAAGCGGATGCACACATTGACGTCCGGGATGCCTATTTCGAGAATGCCGAACTCCAGTACCGCCGTTTTTGGGACGTCGTGGGATCCGGCGAGAACCGGGCCGTTTTCAAAACGGGATTCGCCTTTCCCGTCTCCGAAGAGAGCTTTGGCATCAACCTGAAGGTCGATTATGTGAACGGCAATTTCGAAAATGCGGACCTTAACAACGCAAACAACGCACCGGCCATCAAATACAGCAATTTACAGGCCGGCATCAATCCAAGCCTCAAGCTACTACGCGACGATTTTTCTTTGAATCTTGGAGTCAATCTGGTCTACGGCCTCGACACGGAAAACAGCGACAGCAATTTCTATATCTATCCGGCGGTCACGGCCTCCTATCGTCTGCTCGATGAGCTCGCCATCGTTTACGGTGGGGTAGAGGGGGAGCTGCAGCAGAACTCCTACTACGGATTCGTAGAGGATAATCCCTACGTATCCCCAACGCTTACTGTAATTCCTACGGACACGAAATACGATGGATATGTAGGATTAAGAGGACAATTGCTTCCTACCTTGAGCTATAACCTGAAGGCATCCTATACGGCGGAAGATCGGAGCCCCCTGTTCAAATTGAATCCCCAAAACACCTTTCGCGACGATGAAAAGGGATACTACTACGGCAATTCCTTCGAGGTATTCTACGATGATATCAAGACCATCGGCGTGTTCGGGGAACTGAACGTCGATGTCAACCGCAATTTCACGTTGGGCGTCAATGCGGAGTACAACGATTACACCACTGAAACAGAAAATCCGGCCTGGAACCGTCCCAATCTGAAAGGCTCCCTATTTTTGGACTACCAAATCGGAAAGAAATGGTATACCGGAGCCAACCTCTTTTTTGTAGGGGAGCGTGAAGATGTCGCCACCATCGCCGACCAGACGGGAATCCCTTCGAATTTCTCCGCCGAAATTGTGACCTTGGACAGTTTTTTCGATGCCAATGCCCACCTTGGGTACCGCTACAACGACCAACTTTCCATTTTCGTAAGGGCCGCAAATATCGCCAACAACAACTACCAGCGCTGGGCAAACTACCCGGTGCAGGGTTTACAGGTGTTGGGCGGATTGACCTACAAATTCGACTTGTAAACCGGAAAAATAGCCATTCATCCTGACCCGAACCGGATGACCGGCTCATATTACTTATCTTTGGCCAAGCCTTTAAAAGGTTAAAAATTAGTTGCTATGCTAACTTTTTTCCAAAAATCATTTCTAGAATTTTCCCATATCTTGGGATGCATCCCCCTGTTTTCCAATAGGAAAAATTGGGGCCTGATGATTCTGGTTTTTTCCCTTGTCCTTGCCGGATGTCAATCCGACGCCACCGAAACCGACCCCATTGTAGATGTTGATACCGATGGTGACGGCATCCTCGATGAAGAGGAAATCATGAACGGTACGAGCAAGAACAATCCTTGTGACCCGAAACCGTCATCCGGCTACACCGGATACGACGCCGACAACGCCATCTGGCTTGGGGCGGACTGTGATACCGACGGCATCACCAATGCTCAGGAATTGACCGACAGCACCGACCCCTTCGTCAACGAACAGAAGGATGCCGATGGCGACGGAATCCCCGATTTTCAGGAAATCGCCAACGGAACGGACGAGAACAGTCCCTGTGATCCTGCACAAGACGAGAACTACACCGGTTATAATGCATCCAGCTCCATTTGGGCCGCATCGGATTGTGACGGCGACGGAATTAGCAATGGCGATGAGGTTGCCGCCGAAACCAATCCGTATGTAGAAGATGTCATCGAGTTGGTATACGCGAAGGCGGAGTTTCTTCCTTCGTTGTCGGAACTTCAGATTTTTGAAGGGAATCCCGCGGATCTGATAGTCAATAATACGACCACCGAGTATAGTTTGAGTACGCAATTGTACTCCGATTATTCCCAGAAATTCCGGACTATTTCATTACCGGAAGGCGCACAAATGACCTACAACGGCGAGGGGTTGTTAGAATTTCCCGACAACACGGTCATTAGTAAGACCTTCTATTATTTTAACGATGAGCGCGACCCGTCCCAAGGGCGTAGGTTGATCGAGACCCGCCTGCTTATCAAGAAAAACGGAGCTTGGAGCATGGGCAATTATCTTTGGAACGAAGAGCAGACCGAAGCCGTTTTCAGAACCGCCGCTCCGACCGTTGCCATTGATTGGATCGATGCCTCAGGAGCCGTACGTTCCGTAAATTATAAGGTGCCGTTTTCGGTGAACTGTACCCAGTGCCACAACGTCAATGACGTGACCCGACCCATCGGCCCCAAGGCCCGGAACCTGAATTTTGTGTATAACGGAAAAAACCAGCTACAGAATTTCGTAGAAAAGGGATTACTCGTTGACGCCGCTGAAATGACCCAACTTCAGGCCTTGCCCGATTGGGAGGATACCTCGGTTAGCCTCGAGGCCCGTACCCGTGCCTATATGGATGTCAATTGTGCCCATTGCCACCAGCCCGGTGGCAACCATGATACCAATATTGGCACCCGCCCCGATTTTAGGTTCGAGACCTCGTTTGCCGACAGCATTATTTTTAGTTTCAGGGAAGATATCGGCATCCGAGTGGAGACCGATCCCGGTTTTGGCCCCGCGATGCCGCAAGTTGGTATCACCCAAAATCATACCGAAGGTGTGGCCCTGATTCAGCAGTATATCGAGTCTTTGGAGTAATTAAATCCAAGGTCCAGTAATCATTATTAGCTGTTTCCGGTTTTCTTTACCGATGGATTGCGAAAGCATTACTAGACCTATAGAAGTAATGATACTGATAGTAATTTGCTATTTTTGAGTGAGTTAAGCCCATGTCATGCTTTCCATTTCAATTTTCGAGAATAGTATCCGCTTAGTTGGGTCTTCGAACGTACCGACCGTGCAAGTCGGTATTTTTGTGTTTATATTTTTCTTTTCAACGGTCATATCCTCCCAAAACCTTGTCCTAAATCCCAGTTTTGAGGAGTTCGAAGCCTGCCCCGCACGCTTGGGCAACTTCGCTGCCGATGTGAGATTCTGGTCCGTTCCGACCGAGGGTTCCACCGATTATTTCAACGCGTGCAGCACCGCCATGGGTACTCCCATAAATTTCAATGGCGAACAATCCGCCGATTTCGGACAAGGCTATGCAGGCCTGTACCTATATGCTCCAGATGATTATCGCGAATACCTACAGGCCGAACTTCTGGAAACTTTGGAATCGGGAAAAGAGTACCGGATATCCTTTTATATCAGCCTCGCCGAGCGCTCCGATTTCGCGGTTAGGGAATTCGGAGTGCTTTTCGCGAAGGACAAACTGGAAATCCACATAAAAAAAGAGCTATCCAAAGGCCATTGGTATCGGCAAAAGGGCAACGCCTACAATTATATGGAAATCCGCTACACCCAATTCTATTCCGATACCGAAGATTGGGTCGAGATCAGTACTCGGTTTACCGCCAAGGGAACGGAGCGGTTTTTGATTCTCGGCAACTTCGAAAATAATGCCCGTACCCGAAAGTTTGAGACGAAACCCGACGCGAAGCAGGGAGCCTACTATTACGTAGACCGAGTTAAGGTATTACCAACGGAAGGGATTGACCATACCGAAGCTAAAATTACCATTGAATCCGATTCAAATACCGTCACCAATTCCGAAAAGAAAAATTTTACCCTTGATACCATCCACACTTTCCAAAACGTATTCTTCGAGTTTGACCGCTCCACAATTCCTACAACGGGAAGACCTGAACTTCAGAGGATATTTGATTACCTCAAGGCCCATCCCGAATACCATATCACTATCAAGGGCCACACCGATTCGATGGGAACGGCGGTCTATAACAGGCAACTCTCTACCGAAAGGGCCAAAGCGGTAGCGAATCAATTGATGGATATGGGCATTTCAAAAAGCAGAATAACCTGGAAGGGAGAAGGCGACAATATTCCCATGACGACCAACAACACGGATGAAGGCCGACGAAAAAACCGCCGTGTGGAGTTTGTAATCAGTAATCCGAATACTCCGTAGGGTACAGTAGCAGAATATCCGCCTTGCTCATATTGTTGGCATACTTTGGATCGGATTTGAGTGTCCCCCATTTTTCGGAAGAGGAGAAAGCCTTCCAGAGCGCATCACGACTTTGCATATCGGCGTACGTGGTCATGTACATCAGGTTCGGCATACGGTCGCCGGAAATGACCTCGGCATAGAAAACGGCATTGGCACCCAATGATTCGAACAGCGCGACCTCGCCACCGGCATTGAACATATCGACCTTGTTCAAATACAGGGCCTCCGTCGGTGATTCGTAACTCCGCAGCTCATAAACCCAGTCTTTTCTATCCCCTTTTACTTCTGAGGGCCGCATCTGGGGCATTTCGGTAAAAGCTCGCATTAAGGTCGAATTGATACGCTCGTACGGCGGGGCATCGAACTTCGCCTCGATGTAGTCCATCCCTGCGGAAACGTAGCTTTTATCCTGCGCCAACATGTCATCCAAGGTCTCGAACTGCTCCAACGAGACGAAGGGAATCAGTACGAATATCTTGTTAGCGGTCAGATAGTTGTTGGGCCTCAGTTTGAATACTCCCACGTTTTCGATACCTGCCCGTTCGAGTGCTGGCAGATAGGCGTTCTCTAGATAGGCATCCATCAGGCTATCCTGTTTTTCGTTGGCAAGCGTGTATGTTTTCAGCTGGTAGTATTCCCGGTCCTGCTCTTGGGAAAATCCCGTTACGGACAAGATGCAGATTATTAAACTGGTAACGATGGAGGTAATAGGATGGTGTTTCATAAATAGGATTCTGGTATTCCCCAAACTTAGTGAAGTTCATCCACATTTATATATAAGATTGAAATAGAACCATCCAAAGAATGATTTTTTAGTTGAATAGGATGTTGGAAAGCAAATTACCTGTATCTTGGCGGAAGCAATGGACCTGAACTTAGCAGTACTTATCGACGGCGATAACATTCCCTCGGCCTACGTCAAAGAAATGATGGAAGAGATCGCCAAATACGGCAACCCGACCATCAAGCGCATTTATGGGGATTGGACGAACCCGCGCCTTGGCAAATGGAAGAACATCCTCTTGGAAAACGCCATTACACCGATCCAGCAATACGGCTATACCCAAGGCAAGAACGCAACGGATTCCGCCATGATCATCGACGCGATGGATATTCTATATTCCGGGAAGGTCAATGGGTTCTGCATTGTCAGCAGTGACAGCGATTTTACGCGGCTGGCTACCCGATTACGTGAAGCGGGCATGCAGGTGTTCGGTATCGGCGAAAAGAAAACGCCCAATCCGTTTATCGTGGCCTGCGACAAGTTTATCTACATCGAGATTCTGAAAAAACCGGCCATTACCACCGATGATACGCAGGATAGTCCCATCTCTAAGAGCAGTGTTGATAAGATTGCCCCCAAAGACCTCCGTTTTATCGCCACCACCATCGACGACGTGGCCGATGACGATGGCTGGGCCTTTTTAGGTGATGTAGGGAGTCTGCTACAGAAAAAGCAGCCTAATTTCGATTCGCGCAATTACGGATTTCAAAAACTGACGCCCTTAATCGATTCGATTCCCCATTTTGAGATCGAACGTCGCGAAGATGCCAAAGGCCGTAAAAAACTGGTCTACGTCAAAATTAAGGAAAAAACAGCTCAGGAAAAGAAGCATTCACGGCCTCGGAAGAAATAAAGGAGTTCGAATTTTTCCTTACATTTATCCAAACAAACTACAATTATGAAGAATACGGCAAAATATTACGTGTGCTGTCTGATTTTGGCCCTTTGTGCGGGAACCGCGCTGCAAGCCCACGGTCTGTCGGCCAAGGTCGGCCATGAAAATAATGTGAAAAGTAGCTTGTTCGTCAAGGACAATCTTATCGGCGGGTGGAGCTATACCGTTGAAGGCGCGCCCGAAGGCTACCAGAACGGACTGATGATTATCGTCAAGGATGGTGATGCCTACAAGGTACAGATACAGATCGGCGGCAATACCCTTTTGGGCGAAAATGTTAAGGTCTCGGGCAATACGATCGAGTTCGAGGTGATGGTCGAAGAGGGCCGGGTATCGGTCGGGCTGACCGCTAAGGGCGACACGATTTCCGGTAAGAGTACTTCTCAAGAAGGTACCTATAACATCAAGGGTGAAAAAACCCTTTCCATGGAATAGATGCCATGACCAATGAAATGGGATTTTGCAATGGTTTTCCATGGAATTTCCCATCGGATAAGTCCTCCTTGTTTTTCTGAAAATCCCCATACCTATGAGAACAATCCTGCCTATTTTCCTGCTTTTTTTCTGTGGATGCGAATACCTAAAGGAAAAAGTGGATTTGGTCATCGTGAATGCGAATGTCTACACGGTGGATGCGGACTTTGCAAAAGCGGAAGCCTTCGCGGTACATAAGGGGAAGTTTATCGCCGTGGGAACCACCGAAGAAATTCGCGAAAAGTACACCTCCGACCAATTGGTCGATGCCGATGGGCGAACCATCACCCCCGGACTCATCGATGCCCATTGCCACTTCTACCGCTTGGGCCTCAATCAACAGTTTGTCGACCTGACCGGTACTAAAAGCTACGAGGAAGTGCTGGAGCGGGTGGAACAATTCCAACAAGAAAATCAAAAGGATTTTATACTGGGGAGAGGATGGGACCAGAACGATTGGGAGAATAAGGAATTTCCCACCCGTCGCGAGCTCGATGAACTCTTCCCCGACATTCCTGTGGCCCTAGAGCGTGTCGATGGCCATGCCCTGCTGGTCAATAAGGTGGCACTGGATTCCGCCGGAATCCAATGGAACACTGAGGTGGAAGGCGGCGAAATCGTCAAAGGGGCCATGGGCATCACCGGTGTATTGATCGACAACCCGATGCAGCTGATCGATTCCATCACCCCGGCACCGGACCTCGCTACCCAGGTCGAAGCCCTCAAGGATGCCGAACGCATATGTCTCAACCACGGCTTGACCACGGTCAATGATGCGGGACTCGACCGCTCGACCATCGAATTGATCGACAGCCTGCAACAGGCCGGTGAGCTTTCGATCAGGGTGTACGCTATGGTCGCCAATACGCCCGAAAATGTGGACCATTATATTTACCAAGGTCCGATTAAGACCGACCGCCTGAACGTTCGCTCGGTCAAAGTTTACGCTGATGGTGCATTAGGCTCCCGTGGCGCCTATCTCAAAGAACCTTACGCTGACAAATGGGGCCACCGTGGTGCCATGGTCACTCCTCTTGAGGAAATTGAGGACCTCGCCCGCCGCCTCGCCATCTCGGAATATCAGATGAACACCCACGCCATCGGCGACTCCGCCAATGCAGCGGTGCTGCGAACCTATCAAAAAGTGTTGCGCGACAATCCCGACCGGCGCTGGAAGGTCGAACACGCCCAGGTTATCGATTCGGTGGATTTCAAGTATTTCGGGGAAAATATCATTCCTTCGGTACAGCCTACCCACGCGACAAGTGATATGTATTGGGCCGAAGAACGGTTGGGCGAAGAGCGGATGCCTGGGGCTTATGCTTTTAAAAAATTGCTGGATCAAGCGGGCCTTGTAGCTTTGGGAACGGATTTTCCGGTGGAAGATGTGAGTCCGTTTCTAACCTTTTATGCCGCAGTCACCCGGCAGGATTTGGAAAGATACCCGGATGGGGGATTTCAAATGAAGGACGCCCTCTCCCGCGAGGAGGCCTTGAAGGGAATGACTATATGGGCCGCCTATTCCAACTTCGAGGAAGATGAAAAGGGAAGTATCGAAGTGGACAAGTTCGCCGACTTCGTTATTTTTGATCAGGATATCATGGAAATACCGGTTCAGGAGATTCCGAACATCATGGCCGAGCAGACCTTCGTCAATGGCAAAACGCGGTGAAAGATTCCCGTCACCCGAGAAACATCTCTGAACGGCTATTGAATCTAGTAGCTTTTCGGCTGAGTTCGGCCCCTTTCTAAATACTACTTTTTGAGTCGCCACCAATGTCGTCGGTTTATCGATTCCTATTGATACCAGTGAGCGAATCTACCGCATAAAAAAACCGAAGCGAAAGCCTCGGTTTTCTGATTATAGGGATTTCAGGAAAATAATTCTGTTGTCAATCTTACATAGACTCCATGGTAATTGGCACGGCGACACGAGTCTTGTCCCATCCCATGACCATGTGTACTCCTTTATCCACTTCCTTGAAGGCGATGGAAAATTCTTCCAATGACGTACCGTCAGAACTGGCGGGGACTTTGACCCGGGCCACATCGGCACCTTCCTCGTAGGAGTAAGAGCCCCATTGGTTGAGGTTTTCGTTCAAAGCGACCGTCCATTCGTTTTCACCGGGAATGGTGAAGAGGGAATAGGTTCCGGCCTTGATGTCTTTTCCACCAAAATTAACATCTTTGTAGAAGGTGATTTCAGGGGCTTCATTGGCGCCTGTACGCCAGACTTTACCGGCAGGGGCGAGTTCGCTCAAATCCCTACCCTTGAGTTGGGGACGACTATAGGTCACGCGGACTGTTTTGTCGGCTTCCTTATAACTAGTGGGGTAGGCGGCCATATCCATCGGGCTTTTGTCCATTCCACTGAATTCCTGTGCGATGGCTTCCGTTGAGAAAGCCATGGTGAGTGCCATAAAGGCGATAGTACATACTTTTTTCATAATTGTGTTTTTGCCCTGAACTGTTTCAGGGTAAGTTAATTTGACCTATAAATCTAACTTGAATTCCCCATACTCGCTGCTAAAGAGTCGTTAAAATTTGCCCATCTTACAGATTGCACCATAATATCACCGCAAAAGTCATCAAAAGTGACGAATTAGACGATAAAGTATAAAAAAAGTAACAATAAGTAATCAAATTACCCTAATCAGTTTTATTTTAAAACCTTTAGAGCCATATTTGCACCTAGATTAATACTAAACGAATACATCATGTGTGGAATTGTTTGCGCTTTCGATCTCAAGGAAAGCAGTGAGGTCTTGCGGCCCCAGTTATTGGAAATGTCCAAAAAAGTACGGCACCGCGGTCCGGATTGGAGCGGTATCTATTCGGACGAGAAAGCAGTCATGGCTCACGAGCGGTTGGCCATCGTCGACCCGGCATCCGGCAAGCAGCCTTTGTTCAGTCCCGATAAAAAATTGGTGCTCGCCGCCAACGGTGAAATTTATAACCATAGGGATTTGCGGAAGCAGTTCGAAGGAAAATACGACTTTCAAACGGAATCGGACTGTGAGGTAATTCTGGCCCTCTACCAGGAAAAGGGAACGGATTTTCTGGATGAGATGAACGGCATCTTTGGCTTTGCCATTTACGACGCGGAGAACGACGAATATTTTATCGCCCGCGACCATATGGGCATCATCCCATTGTATATAGGATGGGATAAGCACGGCACTTTCTACGTCGCTTCCGAATTAAAAGCTTTGGAAGGTACTTGTACGAAAATTCAGCTATTCCCTCCGGGGCATTACATGCATAGTGACGATGGTGAGTTGAAACGCTGGTATACCCGAGATTGGATGGAGTACGATGCGGTAAAAGATAACGAGACCAGCATTGAAAAAATTAAAGAAGCCTTGGAGGCCGCGGTGCATCGTCAGTTGATGTCCGATGTCCCTTATGGCGTACTGCTTTCGGGGGGATTGGATTCCTCCGTCACCTCTGCCATTGCCAAAAAATACGCGCAGAAACGAATCGAGTCCGACGACGTGAAGGATGCCTGGTGGCCGCAATTGCACTCCTTTTCGGTGGGATTGGAAGGTTCCCCCGACCTTGCCGCCGCCCAAAAAGTAGCGGACCATATCGGCACGGTGCACCATGAGATCAAATTTACAATACAGGAAGGTCTCGATGCCATTAACGATGTCGTCTACAACTTGGAAACCTACGATATTACCACCATTCGGGCATCGACCCCAATGTACCTGATGGCGCGGGTCATCAAATCGATGGGCATCAAAATGGTGCTTTCGGGAGAAGGCGCCGACGAGCTTTTTGGGGGATACCTTTACTTTCATAAGGCACCCAACGCGCAGGAATTCCACGAGGAAACCGTACGCAAACTAAGCAAACTGCATATGTACGACTGCTTACGCGCCAATAAATCCCTCGCAGCTTGGGGTATTGAGGGACGGGTCCCATTTTTGGACAAAGAATTTATGGATGTCGCCATGAGTATCAATCCACAGGATAAAATGATCAACGGTGAGCGCATGGAAAAATGGGTCGTAAGAAAAGCCTTTGAGG
>JBAUIP010000391.1:0-6339 GCA_049683055.1 Pricia sp. | reverse complement strand
CATCCCCAAGAAAACGGGGAAAAAGGCAGTGATTTTTTGTAGCATATAGTCCTTACTGGAGGACGGTCCATCCCGTTCACGAAAGATGGCGCATCCTATTTACTAATTTTAATAACGGCGAATATTTCAGTCAAGTATATTCGGCGTTGAAATTGTTTCGGCTGCAAAGGAAAAAAGATTTTGGAAAAGTGGCTATTGCCTTACACATATCTTGTTACTTTTATATCAACATAACTATAAACCGAAAACCCTACAGAGAATGCCCGAAACCATCCTTGAGCTGAAAGAAGCCGCCATTTTTCAAAAGGAAAGCCTCGTACTGAACGAGGTGAATCTCGACGTGCTGCAAGGGGAATTTGTCTACCTCATCGGAAAAACGGGAAGCGGCAAAAGTAGTTTTATGAAGACGCTCTACGGCGATTTGCCGCTGCGGCAGGGAACGGGAAGTATTACCGGTTTCGACCTCACCAAACTCCGCGAAAAGGATATCCCCTTTTTACGCCGCAAACTCGGTATCGTCTTTCAGGATTTTAAGTTGCTGCCCGACCGGAATATCAACAATAACCTATCATTCGTTTTAAGGGCTACCGGGTGGAAAGATTCCAAAAAAATAAACCTTCAAATCGAGGACGTTCTGGGCAAGGTCGGCATGAAGACCAAAGGCTTTAAATTCCCCCATGAACTATCGGGAGGCGAACAGCAGCGGGTCGCCATCGCCCGGGCCCTGCTCAACGACCCGGAGTTGATTCTGGCCGACGAGCCCACTGGCAACCTTGATCCCCAGACCAGCGTCGAGGTCATGAAAGTACTACAGGAAATCCATAAATCGGGCCGAACGATTTTGATGGCTACACATGATTACGCGCTCATATTAAAATATCCTTCCAAAACCTTAAAGTGCGACGGGAACAAAATTTTTGAGGTGGTGCAGCGGGCGGTGTGAACTATAAGTCATGATCAAAAAAAACCGCGTCTACAAAGCCGACAAAAGGGTCAATCCGCTGATTGGGGTGGTGCTGTTTTTGATATCCATAATCCTGTTGGCGATTACCGGGCCGTTGGGTCTTATCTATGGATTTTTTCATGCGATTTTTACGGGAGGAATAAAGGGCGTTGGGGAATTTTTGCTCAAGATTGCCATTTCGGTCGATCAGCTGGGCAACGTCGTCATGCAACATTTACTGAACGTACTCTGGGTCAAAAAGGGACGCTATAATTTCGGGAACCGCGACGAGACCATTTCCAGCGCCTTGGGACGAAACAAAAAACTGGGGACATTGACCGGATTCGGGAATTGGATCGATAAGCTGCTCGACACCCTCGACCCCGACCATTCCCTCAATTCCATCGACTATTATATCGAACCTACCGATCAAATTATCGATAAGCTGGCTTGGATTCATATCGTCGATGGTCGCATTTTGGTTACCCGAACCGTGGGACGGGAGAAATACTACATCCCTGGAGGCAAAAGGGATGCGGGAGAAGGCGATGCGAAGACCCTTATTCGGGAAATTGAAGAGGAATTGGACGTAGAACTAAAACTGGAATCCTTGTTTTACATCGGTATTTTCGAGGCTCAGGCAGATGGATATAAACCCGGAGTATTAGTGCGAATGACCTGTTATTCCGCCAGCTATGAAGGTGAATTGCTGCCGGGCCATGAAATCGAGGAAATGGTATTTTTAAACTACAAGGATAAGCACATGGTATCCGAAGTAGATATGCTGATTTTCGACTTTTTGAGGGAGAAGGGACAGCTCATTTGAGCAAGTTCGATTACCGCTCTGAGGAAAAGAGCATCCGAGATTCAATTTCATTAATGGTGCTCACCTGCGTTTGACCGGAACCAGTATCGGCAATGGTATTTCCAATTCGAACAATTATCCTAGAATACTGAACAACTCCAAAAGACTTTTCGTATTTTCCCATCCACAATTTTAATCCTAAAAAACTTAAATGGAAATTCTTGGTATTGACGTCGGCGGCTCCGGCATGAAAGGTGGTATCGTAAATATTGAAACCGGGGAGATGATCTCTGAACGCCACCGGATTCCGACACCCGTTCCCCGAACTCCCGAAGCCATGGCCGATGTCATTGCCGAAATCGTAAAACACTTTGACTACAAAGGTAAGGTTGGATGCGGATTTCCAACCGTCATAAAAAATGGAGTCTGCAAATCTCCCGGAAACCTAGATTCCAGCTGGCTCGGCATCAACATTGAAAAACTGTTCGAAGAAAAAACGGGATTGGATTTTACCGTCGTCAACGATGCCGATATCGCCGGATACGCCTCGATGGAATACGGAATAGGCAAAGGAATAAAAGGCCTGGTCATAATGATTACTATTGGCACGGGACTTGGCAGCGGCGCTTTCTATGATGGAAAACTGATTCCCAACTTCGAATTGGGTCAGATTCCCTATAAAAAACATAAGAAAATAGAGCTCTGGGCGGCCGGTTCGGCCAAAGAGCGCGAAGAACTGTCCTATAAAAAATGGGGCAAGCGTTTCAACAAGTTCTTGGAAATCGTAGACCTGGTAGTAGCCCCTGACCTGATTCTATTGGGCGGTGGCACCTCGAAGGACTTTGACGAATTCAAGAAATACATCAAAATCGAAACACCGGTCAGGCCCGCCGAACTTCAGAACCACGCCGGAATTATCGGGGCGGCCGCGGCCGCCCTGCACAAAATTCCAATGGACGAATAATGAGTTTCAACATCAAAAAACCCGCTTGCGAGATGCAGCGGGTTCTTTGCTTTATTGAAATGTTACAATTATATCAGGCGATTTTGTTCCGCTTGCGATCAACTTCCTTCAGATAGATTTTTCGTAATCTCAAATGGTTCGGGGTGACCTCGACAAACTCATCCTTTTGGATGTATTCCAAAGCTTCTTCCAGAGAGAATTTGATGGCGGGTACTATTTTCGCCTTATCGTCGGCTCCCGAAGAACGTACGTTGGAAAGTTTTTTGGTCTTGGTAATATTCACGGTCATATCATCACCTCGGGAATTCTCACCGATGACCTGTCCCTCGTAAATATCTTCGCCCGGATCGACAAAAAACTTGCCGCGATCTTGCAGTTTATCGATGGAATAGGGAATCGCTTTTCCGTTTTCCATACTGACCAACGAACCGTTTTGTCTTTGTGGAATGTCGCCTTTCATCGGCTGGTATTCCAAAAAGCGGTGCGCCATAATGGCCTCGCCGGCGGTAGCGGTCAACAATTGGTTTCGCAGCCCGATGATACCACGTGAGGGAATGATAAACTCACATATCATACGGTCGCCTTTGGCCTCCATCTTGGTCATTTCGCCTTTACGGATGGACACCATTTCCACGGCCTTACCGGATACTTCCTCCGGCAGGTCGATGGTGAGCGATTCGACCGGTTCACATTGAACGCCGTCAATTTTCTTGATGATCACCTGAGGCTGGCCAATCTGTATTTCGTAGCCCTCCCTACGCATGGTCTCTATTAAAACGGACAGGTGCAAAACGCCCCGGCCAAACACCAGAAACTTGTCCGCACTATCGGTTTCGTTGACCCTTAGGGCCAGGTTTTTTTCCAGCTCGCGCTCCAACCGCTCCTTGATGTGGCGGGAGGTGACGAATTTACCATCCTGCCCAAAGAACGGGCTATCGTTGATGGTGAACAACATGCTCATGGTCGGCTCGTCGATGGCGATGGTTTTGAGTCCTTCAGGATTCTCAAGGTCCGCGATGGTATCGCCGATGTCAAAGTTCTCGAGTCCGACAATGGCGCATATATCACCGGTGACGACCTCCTCTACTTTTTTCCGGCCGAGGCCTTCGAAGGTGAAAAGTTCCTTGATCTTTGATTTTACGATGCTTCCGTCCCTTTTCACGAGAGATACTTGTTGACCTTCTTTGAGGCTTCCCCTTTGAAGTCTTCCGATTGCAATACGTCCCGTAAACGAGGAGAAGTCCAATGACGTAATCAGCATCTGGGTAGTGCCCTCCTTGGGCTCAAAGGTGGGGATGTGCTCAATGACCATATCCAACAAGGGTTCGATATTGTCGGTCGGCTTCTCAAAATCTTCGCTCATCCAATTGTGCTTGGCGGAGCCATAGACCACGGGGAAATCCAGCTGCCACTCCTCGGCACCCAGTTCGAACATGAGGTCAAAGACTTTTTCGTGTACCTCTTCCGGGGTACAGTTTTCTTTATCCACTTTATTGATGACCACGCAAGGTTTGAGGCCCAAATCGATTGCCTTTTGTAGGACGAAACGGGTCTGGGGCATGGGTCCTTCAAACGCATCCACCAACAACAATACGCCATCGGCCATGTTGAGTACGCGTTCGACCTCCCCACCGAAATCGGCGTGACCGGGGGTGTCAATGATGTTGATTTTGGTATCCTTATAAACGACGGAAACGTTTTTCGAGGTGATGGTGATACCACGTTCGCGTTCGAGATCGTTGTTATCCAATATCAGGTCACCGGTATTTTCGTTGTCGCGAAAAAGCTGGCAGTGGTACATAATCTTATCGACCAAGGTAGTCTTACCGTGGTCAACGTGGGCGATGATGGCAATATTCTTTGTAGTTGACATGAATCTATTCAATTTTATCGTGCATCCCAAAACAGGACGCTACCGGCCCTTGTTTTGAGCGTGCAAAGATACAGCTAATTTCGGCAGCTTCAACCGAAGCTGTATTATTTTTAGTTTATTGATTTTGAGTGGATTGCTCTACTTCCAACAAGCATGGTGTCAGTCAAAGGTCGGCGTGATGGCCCTCCTCTTAGTCGCCACCCATCCAAAGGAAAAGCTGAGCAATACACCATAACCGTTCGGGATCCCGTCACCGTCGAAGTACCCACCTCCCAGTTCAGCGCCGAAGTTGAAGCCTTTTTCGTACGTACGCTGCAGACCGTATACCCCGCCGTAGACCGCAAATGCAAAATCGTTGGGGGGTTCCAAGTTGTTGGAAAGCTGTACGGGAGCCCAGAAGACGCTTCGTGCGGCCGCAAAATAGTTACCGGAATTTCCCGAAACGTTCTTTCCGAGATTTTTCCGCCGCTCCAGATTATGATACCATCGTAGCCGAGTATGCCAAGCATATCCGAAAGAGTAATTGCCTGGGTTTTGAACGGGTCCGGGCCCCGGGTTTTTGCTTATATACCTCGCGGCACCCAATCCGAAGCTGGTCGAGGCGCTTACGTTTTTGAAGATGCCGAGTTCATAGCTTAAACCGGGAGCGACCAGATTCAATTTGACCTGATGGCGTTCCAAGTTGATAAGGTCGAATGGACTTCCCGCTTTTTCAATTTGGGCGGACAGTCGGGGGCTGAAAATCATCCCAATAAAAAGAAGCGGGAAGAGTGCGAATTTTTTCATGTGGATGGTTTGGTTCCGATAAATCTAAAAACAAAACCGCTGCGATATGCTATCTTTACGGAAAATTTAAGAAATGGACCTTTCGCTTATCCCTCGAATCAAACACGCCGACAGCAACAACTTTTTCCTGTTATCCGGACCTTGCGCCATCGAAGGCGAGGATATGGCATTGCGCATCGCGGAAAAAATCGTTTCGGTGACCAATAAGCTAAAAATTCCCTATGTTTTTAAGGGAAGTTTCAAAAAGGCGAACCGTAGCCGAGTGGATTCCTTTACCGGCATCGGGGACGAAAAGGCGCTGAAGATTCTGCGAAAGGTGTCCGAAAACTTCGAGGTGCCTACGATAACGGATATCCACGAAACCTGCGACGCCACCATGGCCGCGGAATATGTGGATGTGTTGCAGATTCCCGCTTTTCTCGTGCGCCAGACCGATTTGGTGGTCGCGGCCGCGGAAACGGGAAAGGTCGTCAACTTGAAAAAAGGACAGTTCATGTCCCCCGAAAGCATGAAGCACGCCGTGGCCAAAGTGACGGATTCCGGCAACGAGCAGGTCTGGATCACCGACCGCGGCACCATGTTCGGCTATCAGGATATGGTAGTGGACTTTAGGGGCATACCTACCATGAAGCAATACGCGCCGGTAGTGTTAGATGTCACCCATTCCCTACAACAGCCCAACCAATCCTCCGGGGTTACTGGCGGCCGCCCCGAACTCATCAATATCATGGCAAGAGCCGGAATCGCAGCCGGAGTGGACGGCATCTTTATGGAGACCCATTTCGACCCCGCCAACGCCAAAAGCGACGGAGCGAACATGCTGCACCTCGACCATTTGGAAAAGCTGTTGACCAATTTGACGACGCTGCGAACTACGGTCAACGGTCTGTAATAGTCAAAGTGCCCTTCTCGTAATCCATTTCCTATCGAAATGCACTTCCCATCGAAACCTATGTCCCATCGAAACA
>JBAUIP010000390.1:0-2647 GCA_049683055.1 Pricia sp. | reverse complement strand
CCTCTATCTCGATAGTGGACTATGTGAGTTTTCGGGCAATTTTTATGCGCTTTTGGGATGGAAAAAAAGCATTGGAAAGTGGGATTTGGATGTCCTAGTTCAGAAAATACATCCCGAAGATAGGGATGCGTTCCTACAAAAACTGGACCTCGCCAGAACAGAAGGCATCTGGGAAGAGAATATACTTCGGGTAGTTACGCAAACCTTGAAGGCGACCTTCCTAAAAAATAAAGGAAGGGTATTGGGCAGAAAGGGAGATAGGCGAATTATCGGCACCGTGCAAGATATAACCTCGATTAAGACCCAAGAAAATGACATGATTCTTAAACAAAGTCATTTGGAAGAGGCCAACGAGCGCCTGGAAAGATTTAACAGCGTTGCGGCACACGACCTCAAGGCGCCCTTGAGAAAAATGAGGCTCTTTATTTCAAGGGTCGCTGAAACTGGCAGTTCAAGATTGGAACCTAGAGACAGCGAGTACCTCGAAAAGGTCAAGAAATCGGCCGAACACATGCAGTCGCTCATCGACCATCTGTTGACCTATTCCTCTACCGGGGAATCGCTGGTAGGAAAAGAAACGATAGACCTGAATATGCTTCTTTCGGAAGTTTGTGATTTTTCGCTATACGGGATTGAATTATCGGAGAAGAAACCTTCAATTATTGTTGACAGAAGCCTTCCTTCCGTATTGGCGGTGCGATATCAAATCGAGCGATTGTTTACGAACCTAATCTCGAATTCCCTCAAATATGCCAAACCCGACGTTCCCACGGAAATACACATTTCAGTAAGAGCCGTGAGTAACAATCAGTTCGAATTCCTAAAGGATTCCGCTGCTCCAAAATTTCACGAGATTACGGTTCGGGACAACGGTATCGGTTTTGACAGCAAGGAGCGATCCATCATTTTTGAAATGTTCAAACGATTGAAAACCAAAGAGAAACACCCAGGAACCGGGATAGGACTTTCCATCTGCAAAAAGATAATGGATTACCACAACGGGCATATTTTGGCCGTTGGGCAAAAGAATGTGGGGGCCACTTTCAAATTATATTTCCCTGTGGAACCTTGAACTGTTATAATCTATGGTCCTGCACCTGAATATTCTTCAAATACTACAGGTCTTCGGTAAGCTTACTTAAAGAATCCGGGTACAACCATCAATTCAAATTCGATAATTATAAGTTTTCGGTCGGCTACAATGAAGTTGCTGACTTCCAGAAAATTGTAGCATTCGAAAAAGTGAAATAAAAGATCTTTAAACCTTGGATGTAAACTTGGTCGGAACCTTGGACCCGACTTTACCGGGCCGGATTTACAGGTCGGAACCCCAGGAATCGGACCACTTGAGATTGAAAAAGCAAAGGGGATAGACTTTGATGAAAGCCTATCCCCTGCCCCGTTCGGCTTTTGGCCAGAACTTAATGAAGATACTGTCGTGATTCCGCCCAGCGAATCCGTTTGCTATCCCTGAAATGGGAAAGGATTTTATATCTTCTTGATTCCGTGGGCGATTGATTGATGAATGTTCTCATGACTATTGTTTTAATGGATTGATGATTGATGAATTAAAAAGCTCTTATCGTGATTAGCGATTGAAGTTTCGGTACTGGGCCCATTGCGCCCTTTTGCTGCTGGCAAAAGATGAAAAGTACTGGCCCGTTTTTGATTCTGTTGCTGTTTTTGTGATTGATGCTTTCATGACTTTTTGTTTTTAGATGTTAAGATTAAAGTTGTTTGCAATTGCACTACACCTAACAGACGAGCCATGAACAATTTTGTTACAGTACTATGTATAAAAAGGTACTGTTTTAAGCAATATTTAACTTTTATAACGAACCAGGCCCGTATACACTATTCAAAAATTAGGCTTTCGCCCCTTTTCCGTTCAGTGTTAACAGGCCCTTATTAAAACTTTGAAATTATCGATCAAGCGAAGAACATTCTTCCCCTTTTAGGTTATCGCTTCGTTATTTCTACAGGAGCACCATACCTCATCGACTTGAATTCTTAGTCCGACCACAATTCAGTCGCGGTATTTTCAGATAAAAGTGATTCCGTGACCGCCGCAGATTTTCGCCACTTTTTCAAAATCGGGAGCCCCGGGCGGCAGCTTTGCCAATTCCCCGAACATTTTTTCGATACCGGCGGGGAAAGCGCTGGTAATCATTTTCGCCTTTTCCGTTCCGATGACCATCCAAGAGTGGGATACATTTTTCGGGGCAAAAGCGATATCGCCCGAATTGAGAACCGTCGTTTGATCATCGACCATGATTTCGATTTGCCCTTTGATTACCCTGAATATCTCATCTTCCCTAGTGTGAACATGCGGCGGAATTCCGACTCCCGGTTCGACATCATCCACCCATTCCACAATTTGATTATCGGTGTCGCTACCTACCAGTTTATGGGTCTGAATATCGCCGATTACGTTGAGCAGTTTTCCGTCTTCCGCTTTGACGATTTTTGGATTCAACTTTGGTTTTTCCGCGGTCATGTGCGGATTCCATTGACTTTTTACCTCTGAAGGAAGAAGGGCCATCCCTACCCCGATTCCCGTGTTTCTGATAAAGGTTTTTCTGTCCATTTTCCTAGTTTTTATGTTGATACTTGGCTTTTGCATAAAGATACCCCGGTCATCTACAGC
>JBAUIP010000389.1:0-4239 GCA_049683055.1 Pricia sp. | reverse complement strand
AAGAATCCGGTATCAATATGAAATATCTACGTTATTCCGATGTATTGTTGATGATGGCCGAATGTGAAAACCAATTGGGCAACCAGGCCGCTGCCGTGGGACTTATCAACCAAGTGCGCGATAGGGCGGGCCTCGACGGTCTGTCGACAAGCTTGACCCAAAATCAGGTTTTCGATGCCATCGTCCATGAAAGGGCAGTGGAACTGGCCGGCGAGCAGATTCGATTCAACGATATTCTTCGTTGGGGTGTCGCCGCCGATGTATTGTCCGACACCAATTTTCAGGAAAGTAAACATACCCTCCTACCGATTCCCGATCGCGAAATCAGTTCGAACGAGGCAATTACCGCGGCAGACCAGAATCCTGGGTACTAAAGATAGTTAGTTTGAGTTGAGTTAGTTTAAAATAGCGTGTTTCGCGACACGCTATTTTTTGCATTTAAGATTCGACTGATGCCATTCGTCTGATTCGTGTGAACCGAAGGTATGGATTGGACTTGCCGACAGGGCAGGTTATATGACCCCCCATTTCTTTTGAGGGTTAGCCTGAGATAAAAAGGACTAAAGAACAGAAATGATGAAGTTGAAAATAACGGTGTTTTATCCCTTTTCCATGCTCTTGATGCTGTTGTTCTTGAATTGCTCAAAAGAGAAAGCAAATCAAGCGACAAAAGCGACGATATTCAGGGTCCTCGAAGCGTCAGAGTCGGGCATAGGGTTTAGCAATGACCTGACCGAAAACGACAGCCTGAACTATTTTACCTACCGTTATCTCTACATGGGCGGCGGGGTCGCTACGGGCGATATCGACAACGACGGCCTGATAGATGTCTTCCTGACGGGCAACCAAGTGCCGAACAAACTCTATCGCAACAAGGGAAATCTTAAGTTCGAGGATATTTCCGAACAAGCCGGTGTGATGGGCGACGATAGATGGTATACCGGAGTGGCCATGGGCGACGTCAACGGCGATGGCTTTTTGGACATCTATTGCTCCGTCAGCGGCAAGTATGAACCGCGGAACAATCAGCTATTTATCAATAATGGCGACGGCACCTTTGTGGAAAAGGCCGAAGAATATGGTCTGGACGATATCGGCCACAGTGTGCAAGGCTCTTTTTTCGACTACGATAAAGACGGCGACCTCGACCTATATGTGGCCAATTATCCACCTACCAAGTTCAATTCCCCCACCTTTGTCTACACGAATAAGATGAAGCATGTGACCGACGAACAGACCGATCACCTGTACCGCAACGATGGAGGTAGCTTTACCGATGTCACGAAAGAGGCCGGAGTACGCGCCTTCGGGCTTTCCCTAAGTGCCACGGTGGGCGATCTCAACAATGATTCCTGGCTCGATATCTATGTGTCGAACGATTTCAATTCCCCCGATTTTCTGTATCTCAACCAAGGAGATGGCACTTTTACGGAGTCGCTCAAAGAGGCCACCTCCCATACGGCCTTCTATGGCATGGGCGTCGACATTTCGGATTTTAACAACGACGGCAACCTCGATATTTTTCAGGTAGATATGGATGCCAAGAACAACCGCCGAAAAAAGGCCAATATGGCCAGCATGAATCCCCAGTTGTTTTGGGATGTGGTCGATGCCGGCTTCCACTATCAGTATATGCAGAACTGCCTTCAGGTCAATTCAGGGATATATGAAGAGGGAATCCCCCATTTCTCGGATGTTTCCCGAATCACTGGTACTTCCTCGACGGATTGGAGCTGGGGGCCCCTGTTCGCCGATTTTGACAATGATGGCCTCAAAGACCTTTTTGTATCCAACGGTACCCGAAGGGAAATCAACAATAACGATTATTTTAACCAATTCGACAACAAAAAAATTAACGAGGATAGCCTGTTGCAGCTGAGCCTAAACATCCCTACCGAAAAAATAGATAATTTCATTTTTAAGAATGAAGGCGATTTTGATTTTGAACGTTCCAATAATGAATGGGGCATTACCTACGAAGGATTTTCCAATGGCGTGGTCTATGCCGATCTCGATAATGACGGCGATCTCGAAATCATCACCAACAACATTGACGACAAGGCATCCGTTTTTGAGAACAGGGCTTCCGAAAACAATAATTACCTGACCGTAAGGTTTAAAGGAACCGATAAAAATCACTTCGGACTGGGCAACCGGGTTTTTGCCACTACGCAAAACGGCACCCAAATGCAGGAACTGACCTTGACCCGAGGATTTCAATCGTCCGTAGCGCCCGAACTGCATTTCGGCCTGGGGGCATCCGAAAAAATCAATGAGCTCAAAGTGGTCTGGACGGATGGGAAGGCCCAAACCTTGAAGGAGGTTCCGGCAAACCAAATTTTGGTACTAAACCATTCCGATGCCGGGCCGGAACCTACGGAGACCAGAAAAAAGGAAAAGCTATTCGTGGATGTGTCGGAGGATGACCTATTTCCGAGCTACGAGCACGAGGAAAACCAATACGATGATTTTGCAAAGCAGGTGCTGTTGCCCCATAAAATGTCCGCTTTTGGCCCGGCGTTAGCGGTTGGTGATTTGAACCAAGATGGTCTGGAGGACTATTTTGTCGGCGGTTCGGCCGGGAAGTCGGGAGCGTTTTTTTTCCAGACCGAGAACGGATTTGAAAAGTCGGATAGCGCAGCTCTTGAATCGGACAAAGAGAGCGAAGATGTCGGGGCGGTCATTTTTGATGCGGATGGCGATGGGGACAATGATCTGTACGTAGTCAGCGGTGGCTATGAGTTTTTACGGGATTCCGAAAAGTTACAGGACCGATTGTATATCAACGATGGTACAGGACAGTTTGCAAAAGCGGATGCTACAGTATTGCCAAGGATGATTTCCAGTGGCTCCAAGGCGTTCCATGCCGATTTCAACGCTGACGGCAAACAAGATTTATTGGTGTTGGGAAGGCAGGTTCCGGGCAATTATCCGTCTCCTGCTACGAGCTATATCCTAAAAAATACGAGCGCCGACAGTAATATGGGCGTCGATGGCCTGCCGAAGTTCGAAATTGACGAAGGACAGCCCGACGCTTTTCAAAACCTCGGGATGGCCACCGATGCCGTAATTACCGATTTCAACAACGACAATCGCCCCGACATTCTAATCGTCGGGGAGTGGATGCCTATTCGTGCGTTTCAAAATACCGGAAGCGGTTTTAATGAGGTCTCCAATGCCATGGGTCTCAGCGAAGATACTGCCGGATGGTGGTGGAGCATCGCCCAAGACGATTTTGACCAGGACGGAGATATGGACTATGTGGCGGGAAATAACGGGTTGAACTACAAGTACAAGGCAAAAGAAGACGAGACCTTCGATATTTTCGTCAATGACTTCGATGAGAACGACTCCCCCGATATCGTTTTGAGCTATTACAATGACGGCGAGCAGTTTCCCGTGCGGGGGCGGGGATGCTCCTCGCAGCAAATACCAGGCATAAAACAAAAATTCAAGAACTACGAAAGCTTTGCGGAGGCTACCTTGACCGATGTGTACACCGAAAAGGCTTTGGAGTCCGCTTTACATTATCAGGTGAAATCGTTCGCCAGTGTATACCTTGAAAATAGGGACGGTAGATTGGTAAGGCACGAATTACCTGTGGAAGCACAGCTATCGAGCATCAACTCCATCTTGGTCGACGATTACAATAATGATGGTTTCCTAGACCTGCTGGTGGCCGGCAATCTTTACGCCTCGGAAGTAGAAACCACTAGGAACGATGCCGGACATGGACTTTTGCTGACAGGAAACGGTAAAGGAGAGTTCGAGGTTGTTCCTCCCGTGAAAAGTGGATTTTTTGTGCCGGGCGATGTTAAGAACATGGCGCCGACCCGGTTCAGCAATGGCACTTATATCTTAAATGCTAAGAACAACGGCTCCTTACAAGTGCTAAAATTAGGGGACCTACCTTTGGCCACGGCCACCGTTGATGTCACATCCCAAACGAAATGACGATGTGGTATGGTTGTAATAAAGCACTTGGTTTATCCCAAACAGATAAGAATTGTGCCATTTATGGGCTATTTCCACAGTAATGCTTCAATTTTTATAGAAATGGGCACAATTCTTATATTCAAACAAATAGACTAAAGATATCTTTGGGAGCCAGTTACTAAATCAACACCACATTCAAACTAACAATTCGATCAAACCAATTATATAGATAGCTATGAAAACGATTCCGACTAAACTTCTGTATCTCATTTTTGCACTTCCGTTATTATTCTGGTCGTGCTC
>JBAUIP010000388.1:0-7184 GCA_049683055.1 Pricia sp. | reverse complement strand
GAGTCGATTTTGGCCAGTACCGCGTCGATTCCATTTTGATCTGTTCCTAAAATTTCCACGATACCTTCTTCGGTAACCGGATCTTCGTTGATGACAATGGTAGTCTTGGTTTCTTTCTGTAGTTCCTGAATTACTTTTCCACCGGGACCGATCAAGGCACCGATAAATTCGTTCGGAATGATAGTGGTCACCATTTTCGGAGCATGTGGTTTTACATCCTCGCGAGGTTCGGCGATGGCATCGGTCAGTTTTTCGAGAATATGCAACCGACCGTCACGGGCCTGTTTCAAAGCTTTGACCAAGATTTCGTAGGATAATCCCTTAACCTTGATATCCATTTGGCAGGCGGTGATTCCGTCCGCGGTTCCGGTCACTTTAAAGTCCATATCGCCCAAATGATCTTCGTCACCGAGGATGTCGGACAGAACGGCGTATTTGCCGGAGTCGCCATCGGAAATCAATCCCATTGCGATACCGGATACCGGTTTTTTCAATTGTACGCCCGCATCCATCAGGGCCATAGTGCCCGAGCAAACGGTGGCCATGGATGATGATCCGTTACTTTCCAGCACCTCGGATACTACACGAACGGTATAAGGGCAATCCTCAGGAATCATTCCCTTCAAGGCCCGTTGCGCCAAGTTCCCGTGGCCGATTTCCCTTCGGGATGTACCTCGGATAGGTCTAGCCTCTCCGGTACAAAAAGGAGGGAAGTTGTAGTGTAGATAAAAGGTCTCTTCACCTTCGTACGATGGCATATCGATTTGGTTCGCCTCCCGCGAGGTTCCCAAAGTGACCGTCGCCAACGCTTGGGTTTCCCCTCGGGTAAATATGGCGGAACCGTGGGTGGAGGGGAGATAATCGACCTCGCACCAGATGGGACGAATCTCGTCGGTCTTTCGACCATCCAACCGGGAGCCCTCGTTGAGGGTCAAATCCCGTACCGCCGCCTTTTCGGCCTTGCGGTAATAATCGGAAATCAGGTCTCCCTTTTCCTCCAATTCTTCCTCGGAATAACTGGATTTAATTTCTTCTTTGATAGCGGCAAAAGCCTCACCACGCTCGTGCTTGGACGAACCGGCCTTAGCTACTTCATATACTTTATCGTAAGCGAGGTCGTGGATTTTCTTTTCCAGCTCCTCGTCTTCGGTGGCCTGTTCGTACTCACGGACTTCCTTCCTTCCGAAGGCATCCGCCAGTTTCATCTGGGCGTCGATCTGTTTTTTGATGGCTTCATGGGCGAATTTGATGGCCTCGACCATATCCTCCTCGGAAATCTCGTCCATTTCACCTTCCACCATCATGACGGAATCAGCGGAAGCACCGATAATCATGTCGATATCGCTTTCCAGCAATTGCGAACGGCTCGGGTTGATAATGAACTCTCCATCAATTCGACCGACACGGGCCTCTGAAATAGCACATTCAAACGGAAAATCGGACAATTGAATTGCAGCGGAGGCAGCCAATCCGGCCATTGCATCCGGCATAACATCCTCGTCGTGGGACATCAGTTGGATCATTACCTGGGTCTCGGCGTGGTAATCCTTCGGAAATAGGGGCCGCAATACACGGTCCACCAAGCGCATGGTCAGAATTTCACCATCGCTGGGGCGGGCTTCCCGCTTAAAAAATCCACCGGGATAGCGACCGGAGGCCGCAAATTTCTCGCGGTAGTCTACCGTCAACGGCAAAAAAGGCAAATCTTTTTGTTCGTAGTTCGATACTACGGTACAAAGTAGCATACATTTTCCGGATTGAACGACGACGGCCCCGTGGGCCTGCTTCGCCAACTTTCCGGTCTCGATAGAGATTTCCCTACCGTCACCGAGGTCGATGACCTCTTTAAATACTTTTGGAATCATATTGTTCTTTTTGCTAGGATATAAAAATGCAAGGGCTGAAATTCTTCAGCCCTTGCATTTTTGTTGGGGGCAGAAGAAACGGTGCCCTTTATTTTCTGATGTTCAGTTCTTTGATAAGTTCACGATAACGAACGATATCGGTTTTCATCAAATAGTCAAGTAGACTACGTCGTTTACCTACCAAGCGTACCAGAGAGCGCTCAGTGTTGAAATCGTGGCGATTGTTTTTCAAATGCCCCGTTAGATGGTTGATACGGTGGGTAAATAGGGCGATCTGCCCTTCGGTAGAACCTGTGTTCTCCGCTTTGCCGCCATACTTTTTGAAGATGTCGGCCTTAACTTCCTTGGTTAAATACATGCCAATATTGTTTTAAATGATTTTTATGTATCTGACTGATTTTCAATCAGGCTGCAAATATAGGATTATTTTGCTATTTGCCGTGCCGGCGCGGTCGTTATTTTCTTTAGAAAGCACAACCATCGGGCAACGGTTCTTGCTGGGCTACATCTTGGGCAAATTCAGGGTCGAGTTCAGTGGCCTCAAAGCCGTTGGCGACCGATCCCTTCTGTGCCTGGGCGGCGTAGCCGGAGTTGTTCATGTGGGCGCGGACATAGACTTCGGTATCCGCCATGATTTCAATATCGCCACCGGAACGGGTGAAGGGTTGATCGGTAACATGGCTGTGGGCCAGAATCCGCCGGTAGAGCAGTTTGCCCTCCAAATCAAGAACCTCCCACCAGTCCGCATATTGATCGCATCCGGTATCGGGACTCGCGATGGTGACCTCAAAGATGTAGGCGTTCTCTTCTCCGTCAAACCCTACCGCGGTCACTTGGGCCATATTTTGACCGTTCTCGATGGCCAGATTGTCGGCCAACATCTTTTCCTTGTCCGTAGAGCAACTACCGAGATATAGGGATAAAATGAATAGGATAAAAAGTTTCATTAAGGGGGGATGTGGTTGGTTTACTTTGGATGAGTTTCAGGCGCAAAAAAATTTTAGTGGGTGCACTTGGGCCTATTTGTTTTCTTCGGACGCTTTCCTGACCGGATGGTTCCCGATGAGATCAATGTATAGATTGATTTTCTTTTTTAGGTTTTTTCGATGGACGATAAAATCCAAAAATCCATGTTGAAGGACGAATTCCGCTGTCTGGAAACCGTCCGGAAGGTCTTTTCCCGTTGCCTCCTTGACCACACGCGGACCTGCAAAGCCGATCAGCGCGCCCGGCTCGGAGATGTTAATGTCACCTAGCATGGCATAGGATGCCGTAGTTCCTCCGGTGGTCGGGTCGGTACACAATGAGATGTAGGGCACCTTGGCCTCTGCCAGCTGCGCCAACTTAGCAGAGGTTTTCGCCAGCTGCATCAGAGACAAAGCGGCCTCCATCATACGGGCCCCACCGGATTTCGAAATCATCACGAAGGGAATCTTTTTCTTGATGGAATGGTCGATGGCCCTGGCGATTTTCTCCCCGACCACGCTGCCCATGGAACCCGCGATAAAGCTGAAATCCATACAGGCGATGACGACATCCTTACCGAGGGATTTTCCCACTGCGGTGCGAACGGCATCCTTAAGTCCCGTTTTTTTCTGCGCGGCCTTCAGGCGGTCGGAGTATTTTTTGGTATCCTCGAACTTGAGAGGGTCCTTGGAGGTCAGTTTGGGGTCGAGTTCCTTGAATTTGTTATCATCGAAAAGCAGCTCGAAATAGTGCTTGCTTCCTATCTGTACATGATAATCATCCTCGGGACTTACGTACTGGTTTTTCGCCAGCTCCTCTGATTCTACGATTTTACCAGTGGGGGATTTATACCATAAGCCCCTAGGTGTGTCCTTTTTCTCTTCCGTGGACGTTTGGATTCCCTTTTCCTTTCTTTTGAACCAAGCCGTCATAGTATCTGGGTTAAGTGGTTGTTCGGTAGTTGTAATGATGTTCGTGTTTTGGTGAATTGAATGAAATATCGCCGCAATGACTACGTTGCGGCAATATCCTTACAACGTGTTCACGTTGTTAAGATCCTCAAAGGCTTTCTTAAGTCGCTCGATGAACGCCTCCTCACCTTCTCGCAGCCAGACCCTAGGATCGTATTTTTTCTTGTTGGGCTCGTCGGGACCATTAGGGTTTCCGATTTGGGTTTGCAGATAGTCCTTATTATCCTGTACATAATCCCGCACCCCTTCCAAAAAGGCATATTGCAAATCGGTATCGATGTTCATTTTGATAACGCCATAGCTAATGCCCTCACGGATTTCGGCAACAGTGGAACCAGACCCACCGTGGAACACAAAATCGATATGGTTGTGTTCGACCCCGTATTTTTCGGAAACATATTCCTGTGAATTTTTCAGGATCTCAGGGGTCAATTTCACGTTACCTGGCTTGTAGACACCATGTACGTTGCCAAAAGCTGCGGCAATCGTAAAACGGGGACTCACCTTGGACAATTCTTCGTAGGCATAGGCAACTTCTTCGGGTTGGGTGTAGAGTTTGGAATCGTCGACATCGGTGTTGTCGACACCGTCTTCCTCGCCGCCCGTAACACCGAGTTCGATTTCGAGGGTCATGTCCATTTTAGCCATGCGCTCCAAATACTTTTTACAGATTTCGATATTCTCTTCGATAGGCTCCTCGGAGAGGTCAATCATATGAGAACTGAACAACGGCTTGCCGGTTTCCTCGTAATGTTTTTCACTGGCGTCGAGCATGCCGTCGATCCAGGGAAGCAGTTTTTTGGCACAGTGATCGGTATGAAGAATGACAGTGGCCTCATAAGCTTCCGCCAATTGGTGTACGTGCTTGGCACCGGCAACGGCACCGAGTACGGCCGCTTTTTGCCCGTCGTTCGAAAGGCCCTTGCCGGCATTGAACTGGGCGCCTCCGTTAGAAAATTGAATCATGACGGGGGAATTCAGGCTGGCAGCGGTCTCCAGAACGCCGTTGATGGTATTGGAACCGATGACGTTGACGGCCGGGAGGGCAAAACCCTTCTTCTTGGCGTATTTAAAAATCTCTTGTACTTCGTGTCCGGTGGCGACACCAGGTTTTATTGTATGGGCCATGTTCTGTGTTTGTTTAGGAAGATTTATATCGTTGTTGCGTGGTTAGGCAGCAAAAGTAATAAAATAATGAACTTTCCCTTTTAAAAAGGATAGTTAATCCCAATTTGCAACACCGCGTTCTTAAAATTATAATCCGCAAACCATCGATTGGAAATATCATTGGCGGGATTGTAGGTTTTAAACCCAAGATCGGCGCGCAGTACAAAGTAGGAAAAATCGTAGCGCAGTCCAAATCCGGTACCCAGGGCGATATCTTCAAGGGAATCGATTCCTGTAAAAGTGGCCGCCGGATCCTCTACGTTATCGAACACGTTCCAGATGTTTCCGGCATCGGCAAAGAAGGCACCCTTGAAATTGCCGAACAAGGGAAACCGGTATTCCAGGCTCAAGGTCAATTTCAGGTTCGCTTCATTGAAATCATTGATGGCATCGATACGGCCCGGACCAAGGGAGTAGGGCGACCAAGCCCTAATATCGTTGGCTCCCCCGGCAAAATAGCTGCGCACAAAGGGGATGCTGGTGGAATTTCCGTACGGAATGGCGATTCCGAAAAACGACCGCAAGGCCAGCACGTTCGTGCGTGACAGGCTCCAGTATTTAACGTAGTCGAACTCCGTTTTCAGATACTGGCTGTAGGGCACCCCGAAAATCAGACGCTTGTCATCGTCGTCCCTATTGAAAGGAATAATGTTCGCTACCCCCGAAAGAAAATTCCCCGCACTTTCGAACCGAAACCGGAACTGATTGAAATTGTTATCCGTCAGTCCTTTTCGATCGGTCAGGTTCAGCGTGTAGTTGCTGGCAAAGATCAGGTTGTTCTCGGTGAGCCGCTGTCGTCGTTCCTCAATTCGGTTTACTCCTTGAAAATCGGCATCCGTAGTCGTTATATCACCATTGAGAATCGCGTCGGTAAAGCCAGATGTGCCCGAAGTAATGATAAGGCGTGGATCGGTCGTGCCATCGACCGCTTCAAAAAACCGCGCTACATTGCTAAAATCATCGGGGTTCTGGAAATCCGTTATCTGGTCGTATCGATCGGCAATATTATCCAGTTGGGAAAAGGAGTTGCGATACACATTGAAAAAACGTTCGATATTGACATTCCGGACGAACTGTATATTAAGGAGTTCGATGTTGTGCTTGACGAAGTCCGAAGGAATCCAGTTATAGCTCAAGACCGTGTTGAAGGCCTGCTTGTCCAATCCTATATTCTTTTGGAAACTGGAGCCTAAGGATATCCGGGTACGTGGGAGGGTGTAACTGGGGATGATCCTGTTGGTATTGAAAAAGGGAAACCAGATGCTGGGGATGTCAAGGTTGGCATCCGCACCATACTCCTGCAGGTTGAAAAACCGGTTGTCCGTTATACTCTGGTCGTTGGAATTACCGATGCTCAATCGCCCGGAAAGGCTCAGGTTCTCGGCGCCCCCGAACAGGTTTCTCGCTTGCAAGGTAGGGTTTAGGGCGAGGCCTACCTGTTGAATGTTGGATCGGGTCAGTTCGAACGACATCCCAAGGGAATACCGGGGTCTGGTCGCCAAATAGATATTGGTCTCAAGCGTTTCGTTTTCCTCATCGGCCACTTGGGCGATGGTAGGGTATTTGAAGACGCCCAAGTTGGTGATCTGGCGATAGGTACGGGTACGGTCGATTTCCCGATAAATACTATCCTTCTCAAAAAAGACGGCGTTGATCAAGGTTTTTGCATTGAACCGCAGCTTATCCCTATAGAAGATATTGTAATCCCGAAAACGGATGAATTTCTGTTCCCGATCACGGTCGTCGAAAAGAAAATCGGTGTATATGTTGATGCGGTCGAAGCGATACACCTTATATTCCGAAGTGGTAATCGCAGAATCGCCCCGTTTCTTGAAATTTTCGATGTTCAGTTCGACGTTCATTTCCTGATCGTCGGCCAACTTCATGGTATCGGTAGCGATATCGAAGGAGATAGAGCTTTCCTGAAAATTATAAACGCCCGTGTTGCGGAACAGGTTGCTGAGCCGCTCCCGTTCCGCGGAAAATTGGGTCAGGTCGAACTGGTCCCCCGCCTTGACGAGCGATGCCGCGGTATTGAGGGCGTAGATGGAATCAATGGCGGGCGAAGCGATGTCATGGGATACGGAATCGATGCTGAAAGGTTCGCCCAAATCGATTCTGTAATCGACGGTTGCCCTGCGTTTTTTGGCAATCGTATCGATTTCGTACGTGGTACTGTTGTTGAAATAACCTTTGCTGCCGTAGTAGGCCTTCA
>JBAUIP010000387.1:0-4239 GCA_049683055.1 Pricia sp. | reverse complement strand
GGAAAAAGCGGGCTACGAACACAAAACGGCCATGGGCGGCGGCCTGAAACATTATATGGAAAAAGGCTATGTGCCCTATCCAAATCCAGACGGCAAATTCGGCGGACACCAAAATGGGGCGAGCCTGACCATGGAATATGCCTATCAGGATTGGACGTTGGCGCAGCTAGCCAAAAAATTGGGACATGATGAGGATTACACTTATTTTATGGACCGGTCCAAAAATTACAAGAACGTATTCGACAGCTCATCGGGCTGGATGCGGCCCAAGGACGTCGATGGCAAATGGCACGAAAATTATGACCCCTACCAGCACCAACATGGGTTTATCGAATCGAACGGGGCACAGGCCACTTGGTTCGTTCCGCACGACCTCGCCGGTTTGGCCGAATTGATGGGCGGCAAGAAAAAGGCCGTGGAGAAATTAAACGCCCAATTCGAAACGGCGGAAAAGTTGGGCTTCGCCGCAGGCAACTCCCACGCCCAAGAACTGCATCCCGAATACCGGCGCGTACCTATCAACTACGGAAACCAACCTTCAATCCAGACCGCTTTCGTTTTCAATCAACTGGGAAGGCCAGACCTTACCCAGTATTGGTCGCGCAAAGTAACTGATAAGGTGTTTGGCGGTCTGTCCCCGGCTACCGGCTATAACGGCGATGAAGATCAGGGCCTAATGGGAAGTCTGGCCGTTCTGATGAAAATCGGCCTGTTCCAAATGAACGGAGGTACGGGCGAAAATCCAGTTTACGAGATGGGGAGTCCGATTTTTGACAAGATTGAAATCCGTTTGAACCCAAAATACTATCCGGGCGGCACCTTTACCATAAGGAGTGATACTTTCGATGACGGCCATCCCTATATAAAAAACATGTCATTGAACGGAAAAAGGATAGAGGGAACCAGCATTTCCCATGAACAAGTTACCAATGGTGGTGAACTGATAATTGAAATGAAAAATTGAGGAAGATGATGGCGCTATGATCTTAATAGACTTACTTAAAAGAAGAAAGAGACCAAAATGTTGTACCTATGTTTTACCTAGAAAAAAACAAGGGCCTCCAATTTCTTGAAAGCCCTGTATTTACTGGTAGCGTGAGGGGGACTTGAACCCCCGGCCTCCGGGTTATGAATCCGACGCTCTAACCAGCTGAGCTACCACGCCAAATGATGTTTTGATCACGTTGATCTTTCGGTAGTGAAATCCGATGTTCAACCGCTCCTGACCAGGCCTGCCAAGGGCAAGCAGCGGGTCGACATACATTTTTTAAAACGGCTGCAAATATAGGCTTTTATAATTTCTCCGTCAACCTTCGCCCGCCAAAAAATATTCCCCTGCTTTTATTTTTTAATCATATGGAAATCTATATATTGGCGGAAAGAAAAAAGCCCTAATGGACGACAAAACAAAATTTCAACTTGAATTCGTAATCCAGTCCTCACCGCAGTTGCTGTACCAATACCTGTCCACTCCATCGGGATTGTCGGAATGGTTTGCCGACAACGTGAATTCCAGGGGCGAGAAATTTATTTTTATTTGGGACGGTTCGGAGGAAGAAGCCAAACTGCTCAAAAGAAAGAGTGAGGAATTCGTGAAATTTGCTTGGGAAGATTCCGAAGAAGGGACGTTCTTCGAAATGAAGATCATCGTCGACGAAATCACCAAAGATGTATCCCTTTTCATTACCGATTTCGCGGAAGAGGATGAGGTCGAGGAAGCGAAAATGCTTTGGACCAATCAGGTATCGGACCTAAAGCAGGTGCTGGGATCTAAGTAAAATCGTTTATGATTTTCTTACGCTTCGCTCCCTCACTTGGACCGATGCAACCAAAAGCTATTCAACTTCCTTGAAAAACGGTCAGCCTTACCCATTCCTTTTTATTCCAACGGTGCCATAGACCACCGAATCATCCAGCGAATATGGTCAACTTTAACGGGGAATTGCTTCCTCAAAATGAAAATTTCCTAAATCACCGAAACCGGGGCCTTCGCTATGGCGACTCCCTCTTCGAATCGCTACGTGCTATAAACGGGAAACTCCTTTTCTGGGAAGACCATTACCTGCGTCTTATGGCTTCAATGCGCATGCTGCGAATGGAAATTCCGATGGATTTTACGATGGAATTTCTTGAAGAGCATATAATAGCACTCATTAATGCCAATGATTTCGGAAATAGCGCCGCCCGTATTCGGCTTACAATATTCAGAAACGAAGGCGGACTCTATCTCCCCAAGACCAATCACATTTCCTACAGTATCGAAGCCCGACCCCTAAAGAATCCCTTTTATATCTTGGAGGAGGCCCGCTACGAGGTCGAACTCTTTAAGGATTATTATGTCAATCCGGATCTGCTGTCCACCCTAAAGACCAACAATAAGATAATCAATGTGGTCGGAAGCATTTTTGCCCAAGAAAATGGATACGACAATTGTTTGTTGTTGAACAACAAGAAGCAGGTGGTCGAGGCCTTGAACGGGAACCTGTTTCTAGTCAGCGGGAAGACCATTAAGACCCCTCCGCTGGAAGACGGTTGCTTAAACGGAATCATCCGTAAGAAAATACTGGAGATTACCAGCAAGCTGGAAAACTACGGTGTAGAGGAAACCTCGATTTCCCCGTTTGAACTACAAAAGGCCGACGAACTTTTTATCACAAACAGCATCATGGGCATTCGGCCCATCACCAAGTACCGAAAAAAAGAGTACGGGGCTGAGGTCGCCAAAGATTTGATCGGCAAACTGAATGCCGCGGCAAGATTGGGTTGAATCGAACGGTGTCCAAGAATTGATCGGAAAGCTCAACGCCGCAGCGAGATTGGGACGAAGTGCGGATTTATTCCCAAACAGCCCGCCATTTCGGAATTGCGTAATCCTATGGGCGATTCGAAAAACATGGCATCGGATGAAGGGCCAATTCGGAGGAGCGTTGGGACTAGTTCAAACTCGGGTTTTCGGGAGAGTTCGACCAGAGCAAATAATCACCGCCCAACTCCACCATTTTTTCCTTCCAAAAAGCATCCGAAGATTTGTGGATAATGCCACTTTCATAATCGTTCTGTACCACGATCCATGATTTGGAGGTGAGTTCCAGCTCCAACTGCAGCGAAGACCATCCGGAATATCCCAAAAAGAAACGGATATCCTCTTCCGAAATGACTCCTTGGTTGATCAGGTCAATTAGATTTTCAAAGTCCCCGCCCCAAAAAATTCCATCGGATATTTCGATACTGTTCGCGATCAGCTCCGGCACCTTGTGGATGAAGTAGAGGTTATCTTGCTCCACCGGGCCGCCGTTGAATACCGGAAAAGGGATTTCAATTTCGGTAACCAGATCGCTGATATTGTAATCCAAAGGTTTGTTGAGAATAAAGCCTACGGAACCCTGAGAGCTGTGTTCCGCTAAAAGGACCACCGAACGATTGAACGATACATCGCCGGTCAAGGTGGGTTCGGCAATCAAAAGTTTGCCCTTTTTTGGTTTCAGGTCGACCATAAATATTCACGTTCTTTTCACTAATTTAAGACAATTCCTATAAAAACCAAATAGGTGCCCACAAAAAAAGCACCCCGCAAAAGTGGGATGCTTTTTGAATCTGTTTGGGTCGGTACTAGTTGACCGAGCTGGCCAAATCGGAACCTGCCTTGAACTTTACAACGTTCTTAGCTGCGATCTGGATCGTTTTTCCTGTAGAAGGGTTTCTTCCTTCCCTTGCGTTTCTTCTAGATACGGACCAAGATCCGAAACCTACCAATGATACGCGATTTCCTTTTTTTAGAGATCCCTCGACGTTGCCCAAGAAAGACTCCAATGCTTTTTTTGCTGCTGCTTTCGTGATGCCGGCATCCGACGCCATGGCATCGATTAATTCTGTTTTGTTCATAGTAAATAAATTAAAGTGGTTAAAATGCGTTTTAAACGTTAAACAAATTTATACGGATTTGCCGTGAACGCAAGTAAAATGGGGGTAACTCACCTTTTTTGTTGATAACTCGGGGCGTTTGTTAATAAAGTAGGGCTTTTTTTACGGTTCTTGCAGCCCAATAGGGGCGGGACTTTAGGCGACAAAGGCGTTTTCCCCGATGTCAAAGCCGTTCAACAAGTCCTGTGTTTTCATCTTTCGTTTGCCCGGCAGCTGTATTTCCAAGAGGTGGATGAAGCCGGTTTTGACCGCGATTTTCATCTCTTTCTGTTCCACTTGCACCTTTCCGATTTTCAAGTCGTGTTCTATTTTTTCGGA
>JBAUIP010000386.1:0-5101 GCA_049683055.1 Pricia sp. | reverse complement strand
AGGAAATTCAGCCAATAAAAAAGAGGACTAATGTCCCCTCATGAATACTTTTATATCCTTTCAGGGTGCAAATATACAATTTTTCTGGATTATGCAACATCCTATTACAATAACCTGATATGTAGTTCCGTTCGTGTTTAAGGCTTCCCGACATTGAAACGTAAGTTTTTGAAACCGAATTTGTCGTAAAGTTCGGAATAGCAACCATCGACCAACCCCGCCTCCCATGGAAATACTATCTTCTTACAACATGATTATTGCTGCCTCGGTAATCGTCATCCTCTCGTTCTGGTTCAACGGCCTTTCCAAAAAGACCAATATTCCCTCGGTACTCATGCTTATAGTGCTGGGCATCGGCCTGCAGTTCGCACTAAAATACTTTATGGGCGCAGAGGTCGATTTCGAGAAAAGCTTGCGCGGCACTTTGGAAATTATCGGAACGGTCGGGCTTATCATGATCGTACTTGAGGCCGCTTTGGAACTCGAGCTCAAGGAAGAAAAATTGATGCCCATTCTCAAATCCATGGCCATCGCCCTCATTGGACTTATTGCCTCGGCTTGGGTCGCCGCCTTGATCATGTACCAGTTCATTGAAGGAATGACCTTACAGTCCGCTTTATTATACGCTACGCCATTATCCATTTTATCTAGCGCGATCATCATTCCCAGTGTCAGTGGACTCCGAGAGGATAAGAAGGAATTCCATATTTACGAGAGTACTTTTTCCGACATCATGGGTATTATGATGTTCTATTTTCTGACCGGAAAACTCAATCCGGAGACCGACACTGGGGCCGTCGGCTTTGCCGGAAACATCGTCCTGACCATTGTTATTGCCATTGTGGCCAGCTACGCCCTGGTGCTGATTTTCCAGAAAATCAAGAGCCAGGCAAAACAGTTCTTGCTCATTGCCGTGTTATTACTGCTCTATGCCATCGGCAAAAAAATGCACCTCTCATCGCTCATCATTATCTTGGTTTTTGGTTTGGTCATCGCCAACGTGAAACTATTCTTTCCGGGTAAAACCGCCGTGTTTTTGGAGAAAGAGAAAATGCAACAAGTCTATCACGAACTGCATATCATCACCATGGAGACCGCTTTTGTGGTCCGTACCTTTTTCTTCGTGATTTTCGGAATTACTATCGTGCTAGCCTCGCTGCTCAGCCTAAATGTCGCCATGGTCAGTATCTTGATCATCGCCTCGATCTACGTCATCCGCTTTTTGATGCTTCGAGTCTTTATCGGCAAGGATATTCTGCCACAGGTGTTCATTGCTCCCCGCGGATTGATTACCATCCTATTATTTTACGCTATTCCATTAGAAGCTGAAGTACCTGGTTTTGAGTCCGGTATCCTATTATTTATCATCATTGCCACCAGTCTCATCATGACCGGCGCCATGATCCACGACAAGAAAAAAATGGGCACCATGCTGGATGCCATCGACGGTGAACTCGAAGAAAGAAACAACGCGGAGGATGCACTGCGGGATGGCAAAAAGGTCGTTGCGGATGCAGAGTATAACATCGTTTCTCAAGATGGGCAGCAGACCAAGGAGCCGTCAGGGCATCGCGAAGGCAAGAGGGAATTGGAGGAAACAAAAGAAACGGAAGTCCGACAAATTTTAAAAGAAACCCCGACCATTTTGGAAATCCGTGAGGCAGATGATGGGATTGGCGAAGACGCCACATCAAAAAATTCCTTCAGCGTGAGTGCCGAAAATCCCGCGAAAAAGAATTTTCTGGACGAGCTCTCCGAAGCTAAAAAAGGAACGCGGGAAACCGATTGAATAATTTCAAGAAAATTTTCCGTGTTTGCGTATCTTTCAGGAAAACATAACTTCCTGAAATGAAAAAACTGAAAAAAGAGGACATCAAGCAAGGCGTATTCGACCTCTACGACGACTACGCACATGACCGCATACCGCGAAGACTATTTTTGGACAAACTTTCGACCTACGCAGTGGGCGGGGTCACCGTCGGGTCTTTACTGAGCTTTATTTCGCCCGATTACGTAAAGAAAATCCAGATTCGTCAGGATGACGATCGGTTGAAATCGGAATTTATTACCTATAACTCGCCGAAAGGTGGTGGGGAAATCAAGGCCTTACTCTCCAAACCCGCCGATGCTAAGGGACAATTACCGGGAATCGTCGTCGTTCACGAGAACCGCGGCCTCAACCCGCACATCGAGGATGTCGGCCGACGCGCCGCCTTGGAGGGATTTATCTCTTTGGCCCCCGACGCGTTGACTCCCTTGGGAGGTTATCCCGGTAACGACGATGACGGCCGCGAAATGCAGCGCAAGCGTGACCGCGATGAAATGTTACAGGATTTTATCGCCGCTTTCGAACACTTAAAAAACCATCCCGATTGTACCGGCGAAGTAGGCGTAGTCGGATTCTGTTTTGGCGGATGGATTTCGAACATGATGGCGGTCGAACTCCCGGACCTTGGCGCCGCAGTACCCTTCTACGGTGGACAGCCCACCGAGAATATCGACCAAATCGAAGCCCCGCTCCTACTCCATTACGGGGAACTTGATAAGCGTGTCAACGAAGGATGGCCCGCCTACGAAGCCGCACTTAAAAAGAACGACGTGGAATACCAGGCTTACGTCTACGAAAATGCCAATCACGGTTTTCACAACGACACTACGCCAAGATACGACCGCGAAGCCGCCGAATTGGCCTGGAAACGGACCATTGATTTTTTTAAAAAGAAGCTTCAATAATTATAGGTTTACTATTGACGGCTTGTAGTGGAATCTCCAATTCTTCAAAAAGAATCCTTGATCCAGTTATAGGGCTTCCGTTGTATCCAAGTTCCTCTCATAAAATCCGGAAAATCCTGTGGCTCTCCGTTGTTTTCGATGGAGAGTTCCGAAAGGGGCGTAACGGCGCTCCATGCTGCCGCATCGTAGACGTCCATCGGGGGCGCGATATTCTGCTTGGCAGATTCGACAAAGGCGTTCATCACGAAAAAATCGATACCGCCATGGCCCGCCCCACTGGCGAATTCCCCATACTTTTTCCATAGTGGATGGTCGTATTTCTCAAACCATTTATCCATGGCCTCCCAGCCGTGGCCCTCGGTAACCCCCTCGATATAGATGCGCTGGGTGTGCTGATCGAAATCCGTTAGACCTTGGGCGCCTTGCACCTTGAATCCTAGAGAATACGGATGCGGGTTGTTCACGTTGTGGGTCACGATGATGGTCTCGCCATTGTTGGTCTCGATGGTAGAGGTAATGATATCGCCCTGTTTCCATTTTAGTTTGGCGTTGGGATGGTCTTCCCCAGCGGTTTCGACAATGTATTTGTTCAATCCGACCGCTTTAGTGGCATGGGACGTAAGGGACAAAAAGCGGTTGCCGCGATTGATGTCGGCCATAACCGCGATGGGACCGAGACCGTGGGTAGGATACACATCGGCATTGCGCAAGAGGGAATGCTGCGTCCGCCATTTGGATTCCGATATCCCTTTTTCTCCGAATTCCGCCCCTTTTCCATAGGCCGTTGTTCCATCGTTGAATTTGACGCCGCGCAAATCGTGCTGGTATCCACAGGTAAAATGCAGTAGTTCGCCGAAAACATTCTGCTTGACCATGTTGAGCACGGCGAGAACATCGCGGCGATAGTTTACGTTCTCCAGAATCATCAAATGAGTGTCCGTCTCCTCATGGGTATTCACCAAATCCCAACATTCTTCAAGGGTGTTGGCCGCGGAGACCTCCAATCCGGCATATTTTCCGGCCTTCATCGCATCCACCGCCATTTTCGTGTGCCATAACCAGGGGGTGGCAATGACCACGGCGTCGACATCCTGCAATTCTAAAAGATTCCTGTAGTCATAGTCATCCTTCCCAAAAGTTTTTGGCTTTTTTTGTCCGGCTTCCGCAATGGCATCCAAAGCAATTTTTATCCGCGCATCGTCGACATCGCAAATAGCGGTGACATTGACATCATCGCGCAAGAGCAGGTTGTTCAGGTGGTTGGTGCCCCGAAGCCCGACGCCAATCAATCCTACGTTGAGTTTTTCATTGGCGCCCTTGCCGGAAAGACCGAAGGCCAAACCTGGAGCGACCATAATACCGGTGGAAGCCGTAGCGGTACTTTTTATAAATTTTCTTCTTGTGTTCATTTGTAGGCTTATTGATTATGTTGTCCTAAATTTACTGGTCCTATTAGACCTATCCTTAGTTATCAAATATAGGTACATAAAAATTATCGGGAAACATGAGTTTTTTACAAGCAGAATGGAGAAAATTGGCTTTTGTCAATTATGTCGTTGATAAAAACGTTTTGAGCACATATCTGCCGGCGGGTACCGAATTCGATTTATGGAACGGAAAATGCTTTGTCAGTTTGGTCGGAATGATGTTCAAAAACACGAGGTTATTGGGCGTCAAAGTACCATACCATATAGATTTCGAGGAAGTCAATCTAAGGTTCTACGTAAAACGATTGGAGAACGGAGTCTACAAAAAAGGCGTGGTCTTCGTTAAGGAAATCGTACCGAAGAGTGCGCTGACCTTTGTGGCCAAGTCTATCTACAATGAAAACTATGAAACCCTTCCGATGCAACACTCTTGGAATTTAGGTGGTGACGAAAACAACGTTGAATACCGTTTCAAAAAGCAGGAAAAATGGAATTCCATCAGCGTCCGGACGGGTTCTAAAAGCATGAGCGTTGAACAGGACAGTGAGGCCGAATTTATCATCGAACGCTATTGGGGCTATGCCGAAGTGGACCAAAACAAATCGTACGAGTATGAAGTGAAACACTCCCGTTGGGATGTGTATGGAGTCACCGACTATCAGATTGATGTGGATTTTGGTTCGGTATACGGAAAGGAGTTTGATTTCTTAAACTCCCTCGATCCCACATCCGTAATGCTAACGGAAGGCTCGCTCGTCACCATAGAAAATAGGAGAAAAATTAAGGTGGAAGACTCATAATTAAAGGTGGAAGGGGGCGACTCAAAAAGAAAGCCCTCGAAGGATAGAAAATCTACTTATCTCTATACCGGTCAATATCTTGACCCAAAATTTTGGTACGAGACCAAACAGCGTGTTAAAAAATCACACCCTAATTCTTCA
>JBAUIP010000385.1:0-2509 GCA_049683055.1 Pricia sp. | reverse complement strand
CAATTCACGTTAACAATAAATAATGCGCTGGACCATCAAGCCCAAACCTGTTCAAACCGATATTGCCGCCCTTTCACAGGCGTTGAATATCGACGAGCTGGTAGCGCAATTGTTGATACAACGCGGAATTACCTCGTACGAGAAGGCCAAAAGGTTTTTCCGGCCACAACTATCCGACCTGCACGATCCGTTTTTAATGAAGGATATGGATGTTGCGGTCCAACGCATCCAATCGGCAATTGAAAACAAGGAAAATGTCTTGATTTACGGCGACTACGATGTCGACGGAACGACTGCCGTAGCCTTGGTATCATCTTATTTATCATCTTTTTATCCCAACATTGCGACTTATATTCCGGACAGATATACCGAAGGGTATGGAATTTCATACCAAGGGGTCGATTTTGCGGAGGATAATGGTTTTTCCCTTATCATCGCCCTTGATTGCGGTGTTAAAGCCGTGGACAAGGTGGCTTATGCTACGGAAAAGGGCGTTGATTTTATTATCTGCGACCATCACCGCCCGGGCGAAACTCTTCCGGAAGCGGTTGCTGTTCTTGATCCGAAGCGGGATGATTGCGAATATCCCTACGATGAACTCTGTGGATGTGGTGTTGGCTTTAAACTGGTTCAGGCGCTGGCATCGTTGAGGGGCGAGACTATCGACGATCTAATTCCCTATCTTGATTTGGTCGCCACGGCCATTGGTGCCGATATCGTTCCCATGACCGGGGAAAACCGCATCTTAGCTTATTATGGACTGCAAGTAATCAACAAAAGTCCCCGCGCTGGATTTAAGGCCATCATCGATCAAGTGCGGAAATCCGAATTGACCATCACCGATGTGGTCTTTATCATAGCCCCGCGTATCAATGCGGCCGGCCGAATGGAACACGGCCAGCACGCGGTCAATCTGCTGACCGAGACCGATGTGATACAGGCAGAAACCTTTGCCGCCCAGATTGAACAGTTCAATCTCGATCGGCGTGGCCTAGATCAGGAAATTACCCAAGCCGCCCTCATCCAAATACAGGAAAATCAAGAAGAAGAGCGCTTTACCTCAGTTGTTTACGACGAAAATTGGCATAAAGGGGTGATTGGAATCGTGGCTTCCCGCCTGACAGAAACCTATTACCGGCCAACGCTGGTCTTTACGAAAAGCGGTAAAAAACTGGCCGCTTCGGCTCGATCGGTGAAAGGCTTTGACGTTTATAATGCCTTAGAAGGCTGCGCGGAATGCATCGAACAGTTCGGCGGACACAAATACGCGGCTGGCCTTACCCTTTTGGAAGAACAGTTCGAAAATTTCAAAACCCAGTTCGAGAAAGTGGTTTCGGAAACTATCGACCCGCATTTGCTAACCCCCGAAATAAAGGTGGATGCCGCTATCGATTTTCGCCAGATTACTCCGAAACTTATTCGAATCCTAAAGCAATTCGCTCCTTTCGGCCCTGAAAACCGCAGCCCGGTCTTTATGGCCGAACGATTGCAGGATACCGGTTACGCCAAAGTGGTCGGTAAGAGCGGAAAGCATCTTAAACTGGCCGTTACCCAAAACGGTATCGGCCCCATTGCGGGTATTGGATTCAATTTAGGAGATAAAATGTCTTTTATAGCAGGGAGAAAACCTTTCAGTGCCGTTTTTTCTTTGGACGAAAATGAATGGCAGGGCAAGATTAGCTTGCAATTGAAGCTGAGGGATCTGCGATAATTGGTGCTTTTAGTAGCCTATCTCAATGAGGGCTGATTTTGAAAATTTAGAATTAACCGCACATATGGAAAGTCGCGTAACACTATCTTTGCCGCTACTTTTCACCACCAGTCGACGCCATGGACCCGTACGCCGCTCTCCGTTTTAGGGAATTCAACATCTTTCTGGGAGTCCGCTTTGCCATGGTCTTCGCCTGGTCGATGCAGTTTATTGTTATCGAATGGCAGGTCTATTCCATGACCAAGGACCCCTTGTCTTTAGGAATAATCGGTTTAATGGAGGTGATTCCAGCCGTAACCACCGCTCTTTTCGCCGGTCATGTTGTCGACCAAAAGGAAAAACGTGACCTTTTGGTCAAATGCATCCTTGGGTTTTCGGTTATCAGTTTCGGACTGTTTGTAGTAAGCCTACCCAGTGTCATGGCGGAGGCCGCGACCCAAACTATTCTGTATTCGATATATTTTCTAGTCTTTTTAGGCGGAATCGTCCGGGCCTTTCTCGGTCCGACTATCTTTTCGCTGATTGCGCTAATCGTGCCCAAAAAAATTTACCCGAACGCGGCGACCTGGAGCAGTACCACTTGGCAGTTGGCCTCGGTGCTCGGCCCGGCCTTAGCGGGATTTTCCATTAGTTGGATCGGTGTGCATTGGTCGATGTGCGTCATTTTCGGGTTTTCGGTATTGGCCCTCTTATTTCTTTTCCGCATTTCGCGCAAGCCCATCCTTAATCCGAAAATCGGGGAGCCTGTATTTCAAAGTTTAAAAGAAGGGCTAAAGTTCGTCTTTAGCACCAAGGCGA
>JBAUIP010000384.1:0-13425 GCA_049683055.1 Pricia sp. | reverse complement strand
GTCAGATCCTGAATTCGAAACTCTAAACCCGGTACCCAGCTGGACCCATGCTAAGTCCAAACTGGATTCAAGTAGAAGCCGACCGGGATTTGCGAAGATAGATTTTGAAAGTTTGGCATAATAATTCCTTAGTTTTTAATATCTTGTGGGGCAATGTCGTTGAAACGCGCATTGCCCCACAACTATTTTTACAAACAACTAAACTTTTAAAGATGAAAAAAGTATCCGTGCTACTGCTATTTCTTGCCGTGACTTTTGTTTCTGCGCAAGAGGAAATAGTCCAGAACTCCATTAAGGGAATGCTGGCCTACAACCAAGGGCAAGTGCTTTCGCTTGCCGAGACCTTTACCGAAGAACAATACGATTGGAAGCCCGCTGAGGGCGTACGGTCTACGGGTGAATCCATTCTACACGTCGCTGGAGCCAATTACTATTTGGCCTCAAAAATGGGCTTTCCGCCACCGGAGGATGTGGACATCATGAATATCGAAAAAATCAAGGGAAAGGAAGAAATCATCGAGGCTTTGAAAAAATCCAACGCCTTTATACTCGAAAAAGTCGGGATGGTCGAAAGTGCCAAGTTCGGCGAGGAAGTCGATTTTGGCTTTGGCAAGTTTAACCGACTCTCCGGACTTTTGATTATCCTTGAACACAACGGCGAGCATAAAGGGCAGCTCATTGCCTATGCCCGATCTAACGGAGTTACCCCACCCTGGAGTGAATAAAGGAAGAATTCAATAATAGAATTTTATTGCGAAACTCCAATTTTTGAGAGTATCCGGGAATCCCTGCTAACATATCGGCAGGGATTTTTTGCGTAGTTAGCGTTCTATTATGGCGACAATTCTACTTTTTCCCTTAATGCTGGACAATTATAATGTAAATTTAACGTTAATTAATTGTAAACTAAACGTAATTAATCTAACTTAGATTGAAATTAGGTCGAGGAATATGAAGCGAACTACTAAACATACAGAACCATATAGGTCCGGATTTTTACATCTCCGCATTTGGGCCTACATGAAACAGTACGCCCGAAAGTATCGAAAAGCTTACTATCAAATGTTAAGCTTGTAAAATAATTCTTCTAGCCTTTAAATTTAATGGGCAGATACACCACTTTTTTAGTATCAAAAAAATCCTCATCAAAATAATCGCTCAAATCAAAGACTTCGACCGTTCGATAGGGTTTTAGTTCCTCTTCCAAAGCACCCCCCTTAAGGTAAAGAATTCCGTTTTTTCTATTGTGAAGGGAGTCCTTTTTGATTTTTCCCTTGACCCAATGCACAAACGTGGGCATGGCCGCCACGGCCCTACTGACGATAAAATCGAACCGCCCGTTCGTCTCCTCTACCCTAGCGTTCATGGTAGTGACATTATCCAGCCCTAAACCGGCTACCACCTCATCGACCACCTTGATTTTTTTTCCGATGGAATCGACCAGGGTAAACCGTACTTCGGGGTAAAGCACCGCCAATGGAATGCCCGGAAAGCCGCCACCGGTCCCAACATCGAGTATGGATGACCCTGATTGAAACTCTTGTACCTTGCCAATTCCCAAAGAATGTAGTACGTGGCGGAGGTAGAGTTCATCGATATCTTTTCGGGAAACAACGTTTATTTTCTGGTTCCAATCCTTATACAATTCCTCAAGTTGGATCATTCGGTTTTGCTGGGTTTCAGATAAATTGGGAAAATATTTAAATACTAAATCTGCGTTCATGCGTATATTTGTAGATGGGTTAATTCAAGGGTCCGAGGCAAAATTACCGTATTGACAGGCAAAAAAGCCTTCGCAGCATCAGAGGTTTCCCAATTTTACCGATATTTACAAAAAGATTGCAATTCATGGAGCAAGACGCCATCCGCTTTTCACGGAAAGATTCCGCTAAATTTTTCAGGACGCTGAACAAGCGTGTGAATACCTATTTCAAGGAAAATAAGATTAAAAAGACCGGTAACTGGAGGCTGCACTTAAAAACGGTCGTCATGTTCGCCCTCTTTTTGACCCCTTACTTCTTGATACTGACCTTGGGACTTCCCAACTGGGCCAATCTATTGTTGACCATCGTGATGGGAGTCGGTATGGCAGGCGTGGGCATGAACGTGATGCATGACGGTAATCACGGTGCCTATTCCAACAAAAAATGGGTAAATAAGTTGATGGGAAGCAGCATCTATATCCTGGCCGGAAACGTTTACAACTGGCAGGTACAGCACAATGTGCTTCACCATACCTACACCAATATCCACGAGCATGACGAGGACATGGAAGCAGGGCGCATCCTCCGCTTTTCAAAGCATACGGAATGGAAAAAGCACCATAAATTCCAACATCTGTATTCCGTTCTTCTGTACGGATTGCTGACCTTCAACTGGGCTATCACGACTGATTTTATGCAGATGTACCGTTACACCAAGAGAAAATTGAGCTTCGGAAAGTTGCCAAATCCCGTTGTTAACTGGAGTACCTTGGTGGTCACCAAAATTTTGTACATCACCATCTGGATTGTACTGCCCCTAATTTTTATCGACATCGCCTGGTGGAAGGTCTTGCTGGGCTTTTTTATCATGCATTATGTAGCTGGCGTCATTTTGAGCGTGGTCTTTCAATTGGCACACATCGTCGACGAAGCCGATACCCCTTTACCTGACGAAAGTGGCACCATGAAAAATACTTGGGCCATTCACCAGCTTTTCACTACCGTTAATTTCGGTACCAAAAACCGAATCGTCAATTGGTTTACCGGCGGTTTGAACCATCAGGTCGAACACCATATCTTTCCCCACATCAGTCATGTTCATTACACAAAAATCTCCAAAATTGTGAAAGAAACGGCTCAGGAGTTTAATTTGCCCTACAACGAGTATAAAACTACCCGAAAAGCTATAATTTCGCACTTCAAACATTTGAGGGAGTTGGGGAGACAGCCTGCATTACAGGTGTAAAAAGCTTAACAAGTTTTAGTGCGGCCCAAAACAGTAATTTCTCGGAATTACATTTGTAATTCAAATATTTTCAAATCTGGTCGCTGCCTTGCCATCTAAATACACGTTATCATTCCTTCTTTTGTCCTGACCGTGATTTTAAACTGTTAAAATACCTTTTGCATGAACCAACATCTTTCGGAACGGATCAACAACATGTCCACTTCCGCCACACTGGCCATGGCCGCCAAGGCCCGCGAACTACGCAACGAAGGCAAGGATATTATCGGACTCAGCCTAGGGGAGCCGGATTTCAACATTCCCGATTTCATCAAGGATGCCGCCAAACAGGCCATCGACGACAACTACAGCAGTTACTCCCCTGTTGACGGATACGCGGACCTCAAAAAAGCAATTGCGAACAAATTCAAGCGGGACAACAATCTGGAGTACGGCCTGAACCAAATCGTGGTATCGACCGGAGCCAAACAGTCCCTCGCCAATCTGGCCATGTGCCTTTTGAACGAAGGCGACGAAGTGATTTTGCCCGCTCCCTACTGGGTCAGCTATAGCGATATCGTCAAATTGGCCGAAGGTGTGCCCGTCGAGGTGCCAACGAGCATTGATACGGATTTTAAAATGACCCCCGAACAGCTTGAGGCCGCCATTACGCCGAAAACCAAAATGCTCTGGTTCAGTTCGCCCTGTAACCCCAGTGGCTCGGTCTATAACTTGGCCGAACTCGAAGGGCTGGCGGAGGTTTTGAAGAAACATCCGAATATCTTTATTGTTTCCGATGAGATTTACGAGCATATCAATTTTCGCAGCCAGCACGTCAGCATCGCCGGTATCGACGGTATGTACGAGCGGACCATCACCGTGAACGGCGTGTCAAAAGCCTTCGCCATGACCGGATGGCGGATCGGCTACATCGGGGCTGCGGATTGGATTGCCAAAGCTTGCACCAAATTTCAGGGCCAAATGACCAGCGGTGCCAATGCCATCGCCCAGCGCGCGACCATCACCGCTTTGGAAGCTCCCGTGGAAAAAATCCAGTTTATGATCGACAAGTTCCACGAAAGGCGTGACCTCATCTTGGAGCTTTTAGGCGAAATAGATGGTTTTAATCTCAATGTACCGGAGGGAGCGTTCTACGTCTTCCCCGATGTTTCGCATTTCTTTGGAAAGACCTTCAAGGGAGCAACAATCAATAATGCATCCGACTTTGCCCTGTTCTTGTTAGAACATGCCAATGTCGCGACCGTTACCGGCGAGGCTTTTGGAAACCCCAATTGCATCCGGATATCTTACGCCGCTTCGGAAGATGAGCTGCGGGAGGCGGTGAAACGGATAAAACAGGTTTTGAATTAATCCGGAAAGCATCCGAGCTTTTCACTGACTTTTCACTGACTTTTCATCTCATATTAGAACATTATTTGAGAACAAAAAATCTCGACGAAGGTTTAAATTCATAGTTTTAAAGTCGAACCCATTGTCCAAACGATGGGTTTTTTTATTTTGCATCTCGACTTACGCGCTTAAAATTAGTTATCCTTTTACGATATGTCCGAAGAAGCAAACGGCAAAAAGATATTTTCGCTGCTCGAGGTGACCAAGAGCATCCAAAAAACCTTGGCCAACCGTTATCAAAGTTCTTTTTGGGTCAAGGCGGAAATGAACAAGCTGAATCGCTACCAACGGTCGGGACACTGCTATCCGGAACTGGTCGAAAAAAGGGATGGCAAAGTCATCGCACAGCTCAGCGCCATTTTGTGGAAAGGCGATTATCAACGAATCAACTCTCAGTTTCAACGCGTACTGAAAGAGCCACTTAAAGATGGTATCAAAATCCTGTTCGCGGCTAGCATCCATTTCGACCCCAAATACGGTCTCACCTTGCAAATCGGCGATATCGACCCGAGTTTTACCTTGGGCGACCTGGAAAAAGAGAAGCAGGAAACCATCCAAAGACTTCAGAAAGAGGGGATTTTCAACAAAAACAAGCAGCTTAAACTTCCTATTCTTCCCCAACGTATCGCCATAATTTCCGTGGAGACCAGTAAGGGGTATGCGGATTTTATCAATGTGTTCGCATCGGCATCAATCACCTACAATTATCACTTTTTTCAGTTTTTGTTTCCTTCATTATTGCAAGGCGATAATGCCGTGGGCACGATAATCGCGCAACTGAAAAAAATCAAAAAAGTGCGACAGCATTTTGATGTGGTTGCCATTGTCAGGGGTGGGGGCGGTGATATCGGATTATCTTGCTACAATAACTATAAACTGGCGCGGGAAATCGCCGAATTTCCACTTCCAGTGATTACCGGTATCGGGCACTCGACCAACGAGACGGTCGCCGAGATGATTGCCCATGAAAATGCGATTACCCCGACCAAGTTGGCGGAGTTTATAATCCAAAAGTTCCATAATTTTGCCGTTCCCGTGCAGAAAGCGGAGGAGAAAATTGCGGAGCTGAGCCGAAGGCTTATCCAAGAGAAGCGGACCCAATTCGGTTCTGAAGTGAAATTGCTGCAATCGGTGACCCGAAACATTCTTGACAGAAATAAAAATAGCATCCGACAGTGCATGCATTCCCTGTCTCAGCAATCCCGATTCCGTATCGGCAACGAGAAAGAGGCCTTGGCCTTTGTCGGGGAAACCATGAAAAAAGAAGCCTATCAATTCTGTGGACGTGAGCGGCAGAACGTCCTCCAAATAACATCCGAACTCAAAAAAGAGGTGCAACGACAACTCGTTCGAAAAGCCCTACAATTGAACCATTCGGAGAAAAACCTGAACCATTTGAGTCCCGCGAACGTGCTCAAGAGGGGTTATAGTATCACGCAACGGAATGGAAAGTCGGTGCGCTCATCCGCACATTTAAAGGAAGGGGAAACGCTGACCACCATATTATTTGACGGCAGTATTTCAAGTACCATAAATCCAAAGAACAACCACAAAAAATAAAATGAGTTGCCAGAGCCGGGCTATCGGCTATCCCAAAGAAATGTCAAGAGCTGGGTCACAATAGCGAACAGTCCAATAACAAAAACGCGGCAGTTAGAATATCACGTCATCAACAAACAAATATGAAAGAAAAGGACAAGCCCAACTACAGCGAAGCCTTCGAGGAACTTCAGGAAATCGTGACCGAAATCGAACAAGGTGAAATTTCGGTGGACGAGCTTTCGGAAAAAGTGAAGAGGGCATCCCTTTTAATCGGTATCTGCAAAAATAAACTTGCCGTTACAGAAGAGGACGTAAACCAAATATTGCGGGAACTCGATTCCAAGCCGGAAGATAATGAGGGCAACTGAATTCCCTGTCGAATTCCACATTTCCTCTCACTCCCTCCCTTAGATCCGCTTCCAAAAATAGGGCGTCAACAAGATCAGGACGGTAAAAAGCTCTAACCTACCGGCGAGCATCAAGAAGCCGCACCACCATTTTCCCGCATCGGGCAGGCCGTTAAAGTTGCTCAAGGGATACAGGGTGCCGAACGCGGGACCCACGTTGCCCAACGAAGAGGCGGAACCTCCGATAGCGGTAACAAAGTCAATGCCCATGGAGCCTAAGACCAGGGCACCGATGATAAATAGTAACATGTACAGCACAAAAAAGCCGATAATATTGTAGACTATATTTTCCTTGACCGTCTTGCCATTGTGGCGCACCGGCAGAATGGCACTGGGATGCAGGCTGCGCCGAAATTCCAAAAGTCCGTTTTTGATGATGATAATGTGGCGCATCACTTTAATGCCCCCTGCAGTCGACCCGGCGGAGCCTCCCAAAAACATCAATCCGAAGAAAAAAACGGTCATAAAAGGCGTCCATCCGGTGAAATCAGCGGTAACGAATCCGGTTGTAGTAATCACGGAAATGACCTGAAAGAGCGCATGTCGGAAGGCACTTTCTTTTTCCCCGAATACCTTCGGGTGATATTCCGAAACCGGTACATCGGCCCTGAAATAAATCACCAGGGCGGCTATAATGGTGAACGATACGATAAATATGGTGTAGACCTTGAACTCCTCATCCCTCAGCACACGTTGCACCCTGCCATTGAGGGCGAAATAGCTCAGTACGAAGTTCGAGCCCGCCAAGAACATGAACAGTATCGTGATGTATTGAATCAGCGGCTGGTCGTTCCAATACGCGAGACTCAGATTTTTAGTCGAAAATCCGCCCGTAGAGAGCGTGGACAGCGCATGGTTAGTGGCATCGAAAAAACTCATTCCCGCCAATTTCAGCAGTAAAGTTTCCGCAAGGGTGTAGCCAAAATAAATGAGCCATAGAATTTTGGCGGTATCGGTAATACGCGGATGCAACTTATCGGCACTCGGCCCGGGGGACTCGGCAGCGAACAACTGCATTCCCCCGATACCCAACAGGGGCAGAATCGCGATGGCCAATACGATGATGCCCATGCCACCGATCCAGTGGGTAAGGCTTCTCCATAAAAGGATGCCCTCCGGCAAGACCTCGATATCGTCCAGAATGGAGGCGCCGGTGGTGGTATAGCCCGAAATGGTCTCAAAAAAGGCATTGGTAATCCCCGGTATGGCCCCGGAAAACAAATAGGGAAGCATACCCGAGAAGGTCAGTGCCAACCAACCGAAGGTCACGATGATATACCCTTCTTTGCGCTTAACCACCTTCTCGTGCCCCCTGGTGGTGAACATGGCGAAAATGCCTACGAACAGCGTGACAATGGCGGCCAAAGAAATGCTGAAGGTCGCCCCGTCGTCATATATTCCGCTGACCATGGCCGCCAATAACATGAAGCCACCATTACAGAGCAACAGCAGCCCCATGATATGGAAGATTATTTGGGAATTAAGACGCATTTCTAAAGATTAACAGAGGGGATAACAAGTACTTTCCAGATTTTCCTGTCAGGACAATCGTCGTAAGGACGCCAACTTACAGAAATAAACGTTCAATTTTCGGGATGGCTTCCGGCAGACAACAGACCACGACCCGATCACCGGCCTGTATCAAAAATCCACCTAAGGCGATGATGCCTTCTTCATCGCGGATAACGCCGCCGATAGTAGCCGTTTTAGGAAAATCGAGCTCTCTGATGATGCTTCCCGTAACCCTGGAATCCGGTTTGACCACGAATTCCAAAATCTCCGCGTTCAGGTTGTTCAGGCGCATAAGGGCTACTACCTCGCCTTTTCTTATATGCCTAAAAATGTTGTTCGCGGCCAACAACTTTTTATTGATCAGGGTGTCGATACCGATGGAATGCGACAGCTGAAAATAATCCATATTTTCGACCATGGCGATGGTCTTTTTGATGTGTTTCGACTTGGCCACGAGACACGACATGATATTGGTCTCCGAATTGCCGGTTACGGCGATGAAGGCATCCATCGACTCAAGGCTCTCTTCTTGAAGGAGCTCCACGTTGCGACCGTCACCGTTGATGACCAAGGCGTTGGGCAGTTCATCGGCCAAATCGAACGCCTTTTCCTTGTTCTTCTCGATGAGCTTGACGTTGAACTTTTTGAGGCAAAGGTCCCGTGCCGCCTTGTAGCCGATTTTGCTTCCACCAAGAATCATGACATTCTTGATATCCTCTTTCTTTTTTCCGGTCAGTTTGTACAGGTCGTCGACCCCACCCTTGGTAGTGATAAAATAGACCTGGTCACCATCCTTAAAAACGGTATCTCCCCTGGGTATAACCGTATATTGCGTACCGTCGCGCTGCAGGGCAATCGGCATAAAATGGAGCTCTGGGAAGATTTCAGCGGCTTCTTTGACCGTTTTTCCGACAAAGGGCGCAGTGGATGGCAACGAAACGCCCACCATGGTCAATTTGCCCTCTTCGAACTCGTAGGTATCGTTGAAGGCCGATTTATTCAGCAGCAACTCGATTTCTTTGGCCGCCAGTTCTTCGGGCGATATCAGCTCATCAATGCCGAGTTCCGAGAATTTGATGACCTCCTTACAATCCGTAAACTCCGTATTCGATATTCTGGCGATCGTTCGTTCACAGCCCAATTGTTTGGCCAACATGCAGAGGGTGATATTGGTGGTCTCGGAAGAGGTGACCCCGATGACCAGGTTCGATTCGTTTACCTGCGCGTCGTTAAGAACGGCGATGGAAGTCGCGTCGCCGCGCAAGACCCGAATATCCAAATGGGTGTCGGCGTAAGCCAAACTCTCCTTTTTGGTGTCGATGAGGGTGATATCCTGCGATTCGTAGGAAAGCAGTTTCGCGAGGTGAAAACCTACCTCGCCGGCACCCGCTATGATTATTTTCATTCTTTAGCAACTTTTTGGCTTTTCGGCCAGCGAATGTCTTTGCGGTAAATGGACTTAAGGATACGCTGCCGAATTTGCCAATGCAAAATTACGCAATAATTATATGGTGGATTTTAATATGCCCCTAAATCTCAAATAGCTTTCAAAACGATATCTTTGCCTGAAAATTGCCCGATATGGCGAAGAAGGTTACCCCTTATAAGGATTCCCAGGAGGGGAAAAAAGAACAGGTCACCCGTATGTTCGATACCATTTCAAAAAATTACGATGGCCTCAACCGGGTCATTTCTTTTGGAATCGACATTAAATGGCGCCGACGGGTCGTAGACATTCTGACAAAAACCCAACCGAAACGTATTTTGGATATCGCAACGGGTACTGGCGACCTGGCCATCAACCTAGTGGAGACCGGTGCCGATAAAATCGTGGGATTGGACATCTCCCCCGGAATGCTGGAGGTCGGAAAAAAGAAAATCAGCGAAAAAAACTTGGACGATACCATTGAAATGGTGGTTGGGGACAGTGAAAACCTTCAGTTTTCCGACAACAGCTTCGATGCCATAACCGTGGCCTTCGGGGTGCGCAATTTTGAGGATTTGGAAAAGGGATTGGGCGAGATATACCGAGTGTTGGCTCCGAAAGGAAAGCTGGTGGTGCTGGAAACCTCCGTTCCCGTAAAGACGCCCTACAAACAAGGCTACAAAATCTATACGAAATACATGCTTCCGGCTATAGGAAAATTATTTTCAAAGGACCGTTCCGCCTATGCTTATTTGAGCGAATCGGCATCCGTTTTTCCGCACGGCGAGGCCTTCAACAATATTTTGCGCAAAATCGGGTTTATAGAGGTAGAGAACAGGCCCCAGACCTTCGGGGTAGCATCCATTTATGTGGCAACAAAATAGATATATGAAGCAGTTTTTTGTGATATCGATATTTTTTGCACTCTGTGGCGGGCTACATGCCCAGTTCAACTCCGACCCCATTCTCAACTTGGAGAACAAGGATAAAAATTTGCTGAACTACGGCTACTTTTTGGGATTTAATCGATACGGGTTCAAGTTCGACTACAAAGAAGACCGAGGAAACCGCGATACCGACGTGCAGGTACTCGAATCGACCGGTTTCAATGTGGGCCTGATCGGTGAAATGCGCCTCAACGAGTTTCTCGATTTGCGAATTGAACCCGGACTCTATTACAACGCAAGGACCTTAGGTTTTCCCGGATTTACAGATACCGATGAAGGCCGTCGCAATGCCTTTCGGGAAGTCAAATCCACTTACATCAACTTTCCCCTTTTGCTCAAGATCAGCACCCTTCGGCTCGGTAATTGGAAGCCATTTTTGGTCGCCGGCCCTTCGGCATCACTCAATCTGGGAAGCAATGAAGATAGTTTGGACGATAACAGCAGCGGCACCTTCCGTCTTAAAAAATGGACCTACAACTATGAAGTCGGCTTCGGAATCGACTTTTATCTGGAATATTTCAAATTCACGCCTTCAATACGCGGGGTTTTCGGAATCAACGACGAGCTGGTGCCCGACAACGACCCCAACAGTCCGTGGACAGGCAATATCGAGGCGATGCGTACCCGCGGACTTTTTGTGAACTTTACCTTTGAATAGGATTGTATGAAACAGAAAGTCCTTATCCTTTTGACCCTTTTTTTGACGGCATCCTGCGGGGAACTACAGCAAGTAATCGACTCGCTTCCCCAAGATTCCGGTGCCATCGGCAACGCCCAAATTGCCGAAGGATTGCGAGAAGCCCTCGATAAGGGAATCGACAAACAAGTCGGCCGACTGACCCAGGAAGACGGATTTTTCAAAAACGAATTGGTACGGATCGCATTGCCCGAAGAACTGCAAAAAGTAGATAAAACACTTCGAAGTATAGGCTTGGGAAATTTGGCCGATGAGGGCCTCAAAGTACTGAACCGCGCCGCTGAGGATGCCGTGGGCGAGGCCACCCCGATTTTCGTTGACGCCGTAAAAGGCATCACGTTCAATGATGCCAAGAACATCCTTTTGGGAGCCGATAATGCCGCCACCCAATATTTGACCGGTGCGACCCAGACCGAACTCTATGACAAATTCAATCCGGTTATCAAGACATCCTTTGAAAAAGTAGGCGCCGACAGAATCTGGAGCAATCTGATTAACAGGTACAACAATCTACCGCTGACCCAAGATGTCAATCCCGACCTGACCGATTACGTAACGACCGAAGCATTGGAAGGCGTGTATACCATGATCGCCGTCGAGGAAAAGCAAATTCGTACCCAGGTCTCATCGCGAACGTCCGATTTGCTGAGAAGGGTTTTTGCCCTTCAGGATTAAATATTGAAAGAGGCACAATAACGGACTGGAAAATGCGTTTAGATTATAAGAACAAAAATTTTGAGTTAGTAATTTTTGAGTTAGTTAGTTTAAAACCGGTGGGAGCACCGGTTTTTTTATTTGTGTACTTCTAAAATCTAAGCAGGCCAAGTTATCATATCGTCAATTGGCGCTGCATCCATTTCCATACCGATAATTCCTTTTCAGAATTTCACAATTGGCATTCCTATCGTTGTTTTATTGGGTTTTTATTATGAGATTGTGTCCGCAAACGCAAAAAGACAACTTATGAAAGAAGCACTACAATTGGCGTTGACATCCCTATTTATGTTAACGGCCTTAGTCTCCTACGGGCAGGCAACAACAATTACTGGCACGGTATCCGACCAGAACGGTCAGCCATTACCCGGTGTAAATGTGCTTGTGAAAGGCACTACTAGCGGTACCCAGACCGATTTTGACGGAAATTATTCCATTGAGGCCGAGGAGGGCGACACCCTTGTCTATTCCTACATTGGCCAAAAAACACAGGAAGTTGTCGTTGGTTCTTCCGCTACTATTGACATTCAAATGGAGGAGGATGCGGCGCAGTTAGAAGAGGTCGTTGTTGTGGGCTACGGTACCCAAAGCAAACGGAAATTGACCGATAACATCGTAAAGTTGACCTCCGAGGATATTGCCGAAGTTCCGAACCCCAACCTTCAAAACTCGTTGGTCGCTAAGGCCGCCGGGGTACAGGTGACACAGACCAATGGTAAGGTCGAGGGTGGAATCAACATACGTGTACGCGGGGCCGCAAGTGTCAGCGGTGGCACCCAACCTTTATATGTTTTGGATGGGATACCTTTAGTCGACCCCGTAGGAGACAATGGCGATGTAGGCAACGATTCGCCGACCAATCCATTATTGACTTTGAGCGCCAATGAAATAGAATCCATAGATATTCTGAAGGATGCTTCATCGGCTGCCATTTATGGTGCCCGGGGAGCCAATGGTGTTGTTTTGATTACTACTAAACGTGGTAAACAGGGTAAAGCCAAGTTTTCCCTCAACCTGGCACAAGGCTTTAGCCAACCTACCAACAAACGCGAATGGCTAAATACCGATGAATACATTGAGCTGTTTACCGAAGCCGCCATCAATAGTTTTGGAGAAGAGGACGGAATTGCGGAAGCGGAAGAAACCTTTGATTTTTTGGCAGGTGATACCCAATGGAGAACGAGGGAAGTTGATACGGACTGGTCCGAAGTTGCTTTTCAAGACGGATTTCAAACCGATGCGGATTTCTCGGTTTCAGGAGCGGACGAGAAAACTTCCTATTATTTTTCCGGGGCCTATAACAACACGGACGGAATCATTCGAAGCAACGAACTCGAACGTGTCAATGCGCGCACGAACCTCAGTCATAACTTTAGCGAAAAGTTTACGGCAAGCATGAATTTAAGCTTTTCGCGCACTGAAATAGATAGAATTGCCAATGACAATGCGTTTGCCACACCATTGCAGGCTATCGCACAATCGCCTTTATCACGGGCATTCTTACCCGACGGAAGTCCTAATCCGAATACCCTGTACGGTAATTTTCTACTCGATGACCAAAACGCGTTCTTCAAAACTCTGATAAGAAGGGTTACTGGCAAAGTCTCTGGGGAATATCGATTCATACCTTCGCTTAAGTTCAACTCCGATTTTTCGTACGATAACTATGCGCAAAGCGAAGATAACTATCGCGGTCAAAATGCCCTGTTCCAATCGACCAATGGTCAAGCGTTCGCAACTAACCTGAACTCTGAAAGCTATGTTTTCAGTAACTACATGACCTTTGACAAACTGTTCTCCGAACAGCATAGTATCAACGTGGTGCTAGGAACGGAATACACA
>JBAUIP010000383.1:0-4984 GCA_049683055.1 Pricia sp. | reverse complement strand
TCGGGGTTCGGGTCGCCTACGACGGTTCTGTCTTCCGAAGTAATCTCATTATCTCCGTTTACATCGACATATCTATATTCACCTGCTTCCTTCAAGAATACACTTCCATCGGTGACATCGGCATCGGCTTCCGCCTGTGTAGCGTAAACGCCGTCCGTTTTGTAGCCGTAAAACACGCCGATAGGGCGACCTTCTTCTATTAGGCTTCCAGGAACAGTGTTACCGTCTACCGGCTCACCAAAAGTTCTTTCCGATAGTATTTCCAACACCTCGTTCCTATTTCTGGAAAAATTCGCCGAAACGTTCCATTGCAGATCCTCGCTTTCGAGGATAGCGGCATCCAAGGCGAGTTCGATTCCCCTGTTTTCGATTTCACCGGCATTGAAGATGGGAGCGTTTGAACTAAAGCCGGAGCTCGGTGCAATGTTCACCTCCAACAAAAGATCTGAGGTGGTCCGATTATAATAATCAAAAGTAAAGTTCAATCTCGAATTTAAAAAACTGGCATCGAGCCCAACATTTAATTGTGCACTTTCTTCCCATTTCAGGTTCGGGTTGGCAAAACTGACCGCATTGACCGTGTTGGCGACGACATCGCCGAATATAGTTCCACCGGTGGGTACGTAACGTTCCGCTGTTCTGAGCACACCTATTTCTTGATTTCCGGTAATACCATAGCTGCCCCTGATCTTAAATTGATTCAACGCCTCCCAATCATTCAAAAAGTTCTCTTCGCTGACATTCCACCCCAATCCAATGGACGGAAAGGTACCCCAACGATTGTTCTCACCAAACCTCGAAGATCCGTCATAACGTACCGTTGCGTTCAAAAGATATTTATTTTTATATCCATAAAAAACCCTCCCTACCCATGAGGACAACTGCCATTTGAAGCGGCTGTTACTCACTTCGGGACCTCCGGGCTGCTGGCCCGAACCTATGGCATCGGCACCAAGAATATCACTGGTAAACCCTCTGTTTACCACACCTAAGGAAGCACGTTCAAAAGTCTGGGCCTCATAAACGCCAGTTACGGTCATTCTATGATCTTCCGAGAGCTGAGGCTCATAGGTCAATGTATTAGTGCTTACAAGTTGGGTGCTATTGACCGTTGCCTGCTGTCCGAATCCAGGGTTACTGGTACCACCGAACCTAGGACCGGTGATTCTACTGTAGTAAGTGTTCCTTTCCCGTTTATCTACATCTAAACCTAAGGTCGATTTAAATGTTAACGGGTCGATAATTGTATATTCGGCGAAAACACTACCCAAAAATCGGTCGGAAACCAGATTGTCCGAAGCACCATCAAGCAACGATTGTAGACTGACCGAGTTTCCATTATCGATTACGGTCGTATGCAAATAATCCCCATTCTCATCAAATTGAGGTTGAAGTGGACCGGTACCACTAATCAGTGCAAGTGTGCTGGTCCTATTTCCGCCGATAACAATGTCTGAGTCCGTTCGACTCAAACTAAGATTGGCACCTACCCTCAGTTTGTTGAAGCCTTTCTCGAGGTTGAGTCGCAGGGAATTCCTTTCGAAACCGCTGTTCTTGATTATACCTTGTTGTTCAAAATTGTTTACTGAAAGGTAATAATTCAGATCGTTCTCGCTCGCCCCGGAAACCGACAGTTGTAAATTTCGGAGTGGAGCCGCCCTTAAAGCTATATCTTGTGGATCTGGAGTCGGGTTTTGAAGCAGCTCATCGAGCCGTTGTTCGGTGAGGGGGAATGGTTCATCTGCGTTTTCAAAACCTTCACGTAGAGCCGTTACGTAATCTTGGGGGTTTACTAAATCCAATCTATTGGTCGGTGATTGCAGCCCGGCATACATATCGATATTGACTGTCGGTTTTCCCGGTTGTCCTTTTTTGGTCGTAATCAGTACCACTCCATTGGCACCTCTGGCACCATATATCGCAGTCGCAGAAGCATCCTTTAGCACCTGGATGTTTTCGATATCATTGGGATTTAAGGTCGACAGGGCATTTTGGCCATTGTTAACTTGCCCTTCTCCCCTACTACTTATAACTCCCGGATTCGAATTTGCATTGTCACTTATAATTGGAACCCCATCAATGACATATAACGGTTCCGAGTTTCCCGTAATCGAATTGGCCCCACGTATCTTAAATGAAATTCCTCCGCCCGGAGCTCCATTGGATTGGGTGACTTGAACCCCGGAAACTTTTCCGGAAATAGATTGCTCGAAACTATTGGCTGGTAGAGAACTTATCTCATCGGAATCAATTCCTACGGAGGAACCTGTCAAATCTCCTTTTCTTTGTGTACCATAACCCACAACGACCACTTCATCCAAACCGGCCGCATCTTCCGCCAGGCTGATGGCAATATCCGATTGCCCATCAACGTTCACTTCTTTCGTGGCAAAACCGATATAGGAAACCACTAAAACCGCGTCGTCTGCTACATCGAGGGAAAAATTACCGTTAAAATCGGTTTGGGTACCGTTCGTGGTTCCCTTTTCTACAATGTTGGCGCCTGGTAGAGGGGCACCTTGGGCATCGGATACGGTTCCGTTTACGGTCTGCTGTAAAGGGCTTTTTATGGTGTTCGCTAAGGTACCGTCCCTGCTCCGTTCGTTTCTGTTGACGACAATCTGTCTGTTTATTATTTCATACCCTAGTCCCAAGGGTGTCAGAACATTGGTAAGAACAGTTTCCAGTTGGGTGTTATCCGCATTTACCGTAACCTTTTCCGTGCCTGCAATGACCTCGTCCCTGTAAAGGATAACGAAACCGCTTTTTTCTTGAATTTCCTCGAAGAAAGTGGTTATGGGAACTTCTTCCAGTTCGACATCAATCCTCTGTGCGTTCGAAGTATGGGCGAAAACACTGGTCAATCCTACACATAAAAGTACTACGGATACGCGCATACCGATTAGAAAAATATTGTTCGTCTGCCCTATTAACAGGGAAATAAGGGAGTTAACCTTTTTATTCATAATTTTGTTTTTTGATGTTACGTGAGTGTAATGTTGGAACCGCCGGAGGATGTTAGAGCATCTTCCGGTTTTTTTACTTCAAGTTATTGTCATTGGCGTTCTATATAAGTATCGGTGATATGGATTCTATTATCTTTTTTTTCAAATTCGAATTTTGATGTTCTTTTCATGATTTCCATGACCGTATCAAGGTCGTTGTTGATGTCCAGATTCCCCGAAAACGTCTGTTGTGCCAATACACTGTCCTCGATTGTTATATCGACCCCGTAGTGTCTGGATATTTTTTTCATGATATGCCGTAGGTCGTTTTTTCTAAAAATAAACCTTCCGTTTCTCCAAGAGAAATAGGGAGCGATATCTGTTTTTTTGGTATTTATTTTCTGCTCCTTCTTATTGTAGACCGCCACTGTACCGGGGACAATTTTTGTCGATTGTTCGGTATTGAAAAACCGCCCCCGATCAGTATATGTAATCTCAACACTACCGCTCTGAAGCGCGGTTTCGACGAACCCGTCCTCGGGGTAACCACTTATGTTAAAAACAGTGCCAAGAACTTTGATATCGTTATCGCCCGCCAATACGTGAAAGGGTCTGTCGGCATTGTGGGCCACTTCAAAAATCGCCTCTCCCTCTAAAACGACCTCCCTTTTCCCACTGGTGAAAACGGTCGGATAAGTCAGTTTCGATCCCGAGTTGACCCAGACCTTGCTGCCGTCGGAGAGGGTAAGCTGGGATTTCTTTCCAAAGGGGACCACGATGGTATTATAACTTGTTTTATCAGGTGTTGCCGCGGATTGACTTATATTTTTTCCGTTGTTGATGTTGACCTCCCTACCGTTGCTCGAATACACCAAGGTCGATTTTTTCTCGGCGATTTTAATTTCTTCTTGATTGTCAAGTATTAATTGTACCTCGCTATTGAAATTGTCCAATTTCGTCGATGAAGCCGCTTTTTGGAGCAATGGCGAGGTGGAGACCCCTTTGTCGAAAATGATGTAGGAAAATATGCCTACAATCAAAACTGCTGCCATCGATGAAATGTAGGCTATCCTTTTTGTTCGTTTTCGATTATCGTACCGATCAACGGATGCAAATATTCTCTCGTTCAGACGCTGCTTCCGGTCCTCATCAAAATTATCGCTCAAAATGGGGTCTTCAAGTTTGAGAAACGGGACGATTGCAATTCAAGTCAATCAAATTACCACGTTACATCAAATGGTTGTACTATATAGTATGGCAAAAGGATATTTTATAGACAAAAAAATTCAATTATTTTATTTTAGTGGGGAAATAGGACGCGTGTGGAATGTTAACATCCTTATTAACCCTATGGATTAAAGTGCATGAAATGGATTAAAGTGCATGAAGTTTTTTCGGTTTTCAAAGGAGTATTTTTAGAAACCTTATGTAATCCTTATATTATGTCAATACTGAGATTTGTTAGCTTGGACGATATTCTTGGAAAGCTAAATCAATCAGCAATAAAAATGAAGAATACTGTTTCCATAAAAACATGCTTGAGCTTGTTACTTGGCGTATTTACAACCCATATGGCCGGGCAGCGTTCCATAAATATTGCAAAGGTTGAAGACCGGGTCTTGGCTACCTTGGATGCCGAGTTTAACGAGTCCTTTGCGTGGTGGGCGCGAGTCTACGATAGCGAAAGCGGCGGCTGCTTCTATTCCCTGAGCGCAAAAAACGCCGCGCCGACCGACCCCCGCTTCGCGCCGGATATCGAATCCACCTCGAAATTGGTGGGAATCTTGCATCGCGGAGATTTGCTGGAGTCCACCTCGTCCGATTTTAAGGCGAAGATGACCAGCTTTCTGCAAGGCCGGCAGAATCCGGCAAGCGGTTTGTTTCGTGACCCCCAGCACGATGACCAATACACGCATCTTACTTTGTCACGCGTGACATCGATGGCTTTGGGAACGATTGGGGATTTGGGCGGCGAGCCGCTCTACCTGTCACCCTTAAGCAACAAAGAAGACAATGATGAAGCCGCCGAGGTTCTTGCT
>JBAUIP010000382.1:0-3839 GCA_049683055.1 Pricia sp. | reverse complement strand
AAGCACGACGAGCTGAAAGACGATACGGTGCTGATCAATCATGAGAAAATACATTTGAAGCAGCAGCAAGAACTGCTCATCGTTTTCTTTTACCTTTTTTATATTTCGGAATGGCTGTGGCGGACCTTGTTTTATTTGGATAGCTATAAAGCCTATCAAAACATCAGTTTCGAGCGGGAGGCTTACGCCAACGAAAAGAATTTGGACTATCCCGATAACAGAACGTCCTTCGGGTTTCTAAAGTATTTTTAGACGGTAGGATGCTTATCTTTGCCGAACCACCTACACGGGCATGCAGGAAAAATCTGAAAATCAGCAGATACATCTCCCTTTGCTTAGCGAAAAGCAAGTCTACCTCAGCATCAAAAGGGAAGACCTCATCCATCCCTCGATCTCGGGCAATAAATTCCGCAAACTCAAGTACAACCTTATCGAAGCGAAGCAAACGGGTCTGGATACCATCCTCACTTTCGGTGGTGCTTTTTCCAACCATATTGCCGCTACTGCCTATGCCGGTCAACTACATGGTTTCAAGACTATCGGGATAATTCGAGGCGAAGAACTTTCTGAAAAATGGGATGCCAATCCAACCCTAAAAATGGCATCCAACTACGGTATGCAGTTCAAGTTTATCTCCCGGGATGCCTATCGCAACAGAGACCATCCATCCTATTCGAAAGAATTTTCAAAGGAATTACGTTACGAATTCGGTTCTTTTTATCTGCTGCCGGAAGGTGGTACAAATGCTTTGGCCATCAGAGGATGTGAAGAGATTTTAAATCCTTCGGATGCCAATTTTGACACCATCTGCTGCTCCGTAGGAACGGGTGGTACCGTGGCCGGAATAATTAATTCCTCCTTCCAAAATCAACAGGTTCTGGGCTTTCCCGCTTTGAAAGGGGATTTTATAAACCAAGATATTCGTAAATTTGCCCCTGGAGGCGATTATAAAATAGTGTCCGGGTACCATTTCGGGGGCTACGCCAAAGTCACGGCGGAGCTCATTGATTTTATCAATGGTTTCAAGGCTCAAACCCGAATTCCGCTAGACCCGGTCTACACCGGGAAGATGGTATTCGGAATTTTGGACCTGATAGAAAAGAACTATTTTGAACCCGGTTCGAACATTTTGGCCATCCACACCGGGGGATTACAGGGCATTGTAGGAATGAACCCAGTGCTAAAAAGAAAAAATTTGCCCTTGCTGAGCGTTTGAATAAGGAACACCACAACCAAAGGTATGATTCAGAGAGTTGTATTTATTTCCGTTTTGGGAATCATTTTAATAGGATGCAAATCACGAAAGACAGCGGTTGTCGCTAAAAAGCCCCGTCTTCAAGTAATCCAACAGAACAGTACGAACAAAACTACCAACGAAGTCGAAATTCTGGATGACGGAACCTACGTCATGCCAGAGGATACGGGAGAATTCATCCGCTTCGATATCGATTCGCCCGAAGACTATGTGGATACTTTTTCCGACATCGCCCAGTTCGAAATGAAGGCGTACGGCATTCCCGCGAGCATCACCCTGGCGCAGGGATTGCTGGAAAGCGGATTGGGAAAGGGCGAACTGGCCCTAAAGACCAATAACCATTTCGGAATCAAATGCCACACGGGTTGGCAGGGCGACTTCGACCACCACGACGACGACGAAAAAGGGGAGTGCTTCCGCAAGTACAACCACCCCATGTATTCCTACCGCGACCATAGTATTTTCCTTTCCGGCCGGGGGCGGTATGCCTTTCTTTTCGAGTTGCGGAACGACGATTACAAGGGTTGGGCGAGGGGACTCCGAAAAGCGGGCTATGCAACGGACAGGCAATATCCTCAAAAATTGATATCCCTTATCGAACGTTACCGATTACATCAATTTGATACCGCCGTTACCGATGCCGGATATGGGAACGCCAGCTATGGCCCTGAAAATCGCGAATATAAAAATCGCAGTGGTGAAAGTATGGGCAGCGAAAATCAACAAAGCGAAAGATCAAACAGTGAAGCTGTCGCCAATGCAAAGACCCAGTTTGACACCCATGTGGTGCAATCAGGCGATACGCTGTACTCCATTTCCAGGCGATACTCCGTTTCCGTGAACGATCTTAAAAGATGGAACTATATGTACGACGACAAACTCGCCGTAGGGCAGGAAATCACCGTGAAGTCCGCCAGCTTTAATTAATGATATTCTCATGAATGGCATTTCTCGAATATCGAACCCCTTTCGTTAAAAATTTGGGCCTAGGGAAAATTTTCGGGCGAAATTCAAGCCAACCTTACTCTTGATTGTGAATTTAAACCTCAACAAATTGATTACTTCTATTTTATGATATACAAAAGAAGCAGTGCCCTCTTTGCCGAGGCCCAAAAGTACATTCCCGGTGGCGTGAATTCTCCCGTTCGGGCCTTTAAGGCCGTTGGTGGCGATCCCATTTTTGTAAAAAAGGCGAAAGGCGCTTATTTATATGATGAGGATGATAACCGTTTGATCGACTACATTTCTTCTTGGGGACCTCTGCTGTTAGGGCATGCCTACGAACCGGTCATCAAAGCGGTAATCGAAAAAGCGAAAGATGGGACCTCCTTTGGGATGCCTACCGAAATCGAGACCGAAATTGCGAAGCTGGCGGTGTCGATGGTTCCCAACATCGATAAAATCCGATTTGTCAACAGTGGCACCGAGGCCTGTATGAGTGCGGTTCGCCTGGCCCGAGGATATACAGGAAAAGATAAAATCATCAAGTTCGCCGGATGCTACCACGGTCACTCCGATGCCTTCTTGATCCAAGCGGGTAGCGGGGCGGTGACCTTTGGGAGTCCGAACAGTCCCGGGGTGACACAAGGTACCGCAAAGGATACACTTTTGGCCGAGTATAACGATTTGGAAAGTGTTCGTGAACTGGTTGAAGCCAACCGTGGCGAGATTGCGACCGTCATCATCGAACCTGTGGCCGGAAATATGGGCTGTATCGTGCCGACGGATGAATTTATCAAAGGCCTTCGGGACCTTTGCACCCAAGAAGGAATCCTGTTACTCTTCGATGAGGTTATGACCGGTTTCCGATTGGCCCAAGGAGGTGCACAGCAAGCTTTGGGAATCGATGCCGATATCGTATGCTTTGGAAAAGTTATCGGGGGCGGACTTCCCGTCGGTGCGTTTGCCGCGAGTTCTGAAATCATGTCCCACTTAGCCCCCGAAGGTCCCGTATATCAGGCGGGAACCCTCAGCGGAAACCCCTTGGCCATGGCGGCCGGCCTGGCCATGTTGACCGAACTCGACAAGCGTCCGGAAATTTTTGAAAGCCTGGCGGAAAAAACAGCGTATCTCCATAGAGGCCTTGAATCCGTATTACAATCCAAGAACGTTCCCTATCATATCAATCGGTTTGGCAGCATGCTCTCCGTCCATTTTACGGAAGAACCGGTCGTGGATTTCGCCACATCCGCTAAGGGTAACAATAATCTGTTCAAAAAGTATTTCCATGGGATGCTTGACAAAGGCATCTACCTGCCACCGAGCGCTTTCGAGAGCTATTTTCTGAACGATGCCTTAAGCTATGAGGATTTGGACGAGACGGTTACCGCCCTTGACAGCCTGAAATTTTAACCCTTATCAAAAGGCATTGACGCCCCGCTTTGTGAGCCAAAGTAAAGCAACTAAAAATCATAATATATCATAAAATAATCCGTTTGATTTGTAATACACGTATTTAGTCTTATTTTCATGCATCCCTTCTTAAATCGAGTAAAATTTAGTCCATGCGGAGTTTTAAAATCCTAGTCGGTGCCCTGATTGCCATTCCCCTGTTTTTTGTACTGATTATGTTCTGTGGCAATAC
>JBAUIP010000381.1:0-5055 GCA_049683055.1 Pricia sp. | reverse complement strand
ATGCTACACTCCATACCGTTACTGCCGGTTTTCAGCTCGTCACAGGTATTAGATATAATTTTATACAAACGACCACCCAGCGATTCGGTCTTTCCGTTCTACCCTTGTTTCGTTATCAGGCTACCTCGCTTATGGACTTGGATACAGTCCTGTTCCCGGCAGGCACAGACCTTCCAATTCCCGTTCGGAGTAGTATTAGGTTCTCTCCGGCTAGAACTTTTGCGGTAGGAGCGTCGCTTCGCCTAAACTATAATTTTCAGATTGGAGATAGTTTTTATCTAGGTCTTTTGGGGGCCGTTCAATTTGATTCCAATGGTGATACTATTCCCCATTTAGGCTTGGTCTTGGGCAAAAGATTTTAGTCATAAATTCTAATAGAGGTCACTACCCCAATATCGATGATGTTTTGGGAATAATCGAAACAGGGAAAATTAAGGACGGTAAGACGATAAAGCTTCTTTAGCATATTAATTTGAAAGGAATTATTTAAGGTTTTAATAGTTCCAAAAAAGGAACCTTTTTCGGGACTCCTCCCTATCAGAATTATGCGCACACAACCCCACTTTTATTTATGCTTTCGAAACCCTGACTTCTTTTACCGCTAAGGGCCACGTAGTTGTACTTGAAAATATCGGGTTGTTCTTGAAAGCATAGAAAATCCAAATGTTGAGAAGTACTAATTTGCCCATAGACCCGTTTCATAGTATAGGTGCACCGTAATTTACAGGTTTACACTCATTTTTTGCGTATATTTGATATATGACTACTGCTTCCAAATATAAATTGCTTAAGGAAAGATTAAAGGTTGCCGGCAGTACCGGAAACAAAGCGCATGTTATGCCTAAACGTGGTCGTTGGGTCATTTTTAAGGAAGGAGAAGAAAAAGTGCTGGGCACATTTTCCCGTAGAAATACGGCCCTTACCAAAGCGATGGAAATTGTCGAGTCCGGCAATGCCAAAAGTGTAGTTCTTCACAAGTCTAACGGCATGGTGGAAAAAATCCTGACCGCTGCAAGTTAGCCTATGTCCTTCAACTCTAATGTTTTTATAAATTGCCCGTTCGACAAGGCTTACGGCCCAATTTTAAAAGCCGTAATGTTTACGTTTATTTATCTGGGCTATAAGCCACTCTTATCCGAAACGACCAATTCAGGTGACTCCAGGATTTCAGGAATAAAGGCTCTCATAAGTAAATCGAAATATAGTCTTCACGACCTTTCGAGAATGCAATCCACCAAGAAAAATGAAATATCGAGGTTCAACATGCCTTTTGAATTGGGTATTGACTTCGGTTGTAAAACATTTGGAACCGCGGAGCAGAAAACCAAAATGTTTTTGATTTTAGACAAGGAAAAATACCGCTATCAGAAAGCTATCTCCGACCTATCTGGGAACGATATTGGTTCCCACGACAACAAACCCGAGGAGGCGGTACGGGAAGTAAGAAATTGGATTCGAAAAATAAAGGCCGCCCAAATTGATAGTTCAAATAAAATTTGGAATTTATACGGCGAGTTCACCGGTGATTTCCGTGAAGAGGTCGATGCTTAGGAATTCGACCAAGAGGATATTGACAATATGCCGAAATCCGAGTATTGTGATTTTATAGAGAGTTGGCTTGAAAGTAAATTGGGATAAAGCCTAATACAAATACATCAGCAAATTGGAGGATGCCCGACTTTAAAAAAATCATCAACGATACCTACCACACGGTCCGCAACGAAGAGAACCTGGGGAAGATAGCGGACTACATCCCCGAGTTGGCGGATGTCGATCCCAATCGGTTCGGTATACATCTACTGACGGCCAATGATGAAAGTTTTGGAGCCGGTGATTACCTGACCAAGTTTTCCATCCAAAGTATCGCCAAGGTACTGTCGCTTACGTTGGCCTATAAATTGGAAGGCGATGAAATATGGAAGCGCGTGGGGGTCGAACCCTCCGGCAACCCGTACAATTCATTGGTGCAATTGGAAGACGATGCGGGCATACCCAGAAATCCGCTCATCAATGCCGGTGCCTTGGTAATCTGCGATATTCTGGTTACGCGGTTCAAAAATCCCAAGGATGAATTCTTGGACTTTATCCACTCTATCTGTTCCAAAGACAACGTGGGGTACGATCTGTCGGTGGCGGCATCCGAGAAGTCCGTGGGCTATCGAAATGTTGCGCTCTGCAACTATCTGAAATCCTTTGAAAATATCGAGAACGATCCCGAAGCGGTACTGGACTTTTACTTTACGATGTGCTCTTTGGAGATGAGCTGCGAAAACCTATCGCGAGCCTTCATGTTCTTGGTCAAAGATTCGTTCAGGACGGTTGGGAACGAACCGCTCATTGCTCCCAAAAAAGCCGATCGTATCAACGCCATTATGCAAACCTGCGGATTTTACGATGAATCGGGGGAGTTTGCCTTCAGGGTCGGCCTTCCGGGGAAAAGTGGCGTGGGAGGGGGTATCGTGGCCGTGCATCCCGAAAAATATTGCATCGCCGTATGGAGCCCGCTACTCAATGAAAAAGGAAACTCCTATCGAGGTATGAAGGCCCTTCAGCACTTTACGACCGAATCGGAAACGACCATTTTCTAATGGATGGGAACTCCTTTTCCCAAAACATTCAATGTTCCGCCATTTCTAATTCAAAACCGTACCGTCGCCCCCAATAAAAAATTAATGCCAGCCTGTGGATAAAATCCGACCCCCTCAACGGTTACAGGCGTTCCCGAGGAATCGTCGTCAAAAGTATAGAAATACCCATCAGATATAATGTCAGCATCGAAGACATTGTTGACCAGTCCTGAAAAAGTGATGCTTTCTACGAAGCTATCGGTTTCCCAGACGTATTGTAGGTTCAAATCGGTCTGGGAATAGGCGTCCAGTACGGATGCATCGGAGTCGATGTTGCCCATAAATTGTTTTCCGACGTATTTGGTCAGCGCGCTGATCTGAAATGCTTCGCTTGGCGCGTAGACCAGTTGATTACCGAAAATGATATCCGGGGAAAAGGCGATGTTGGTATTTCCCAAATCCCGTAGTTCACCGTCGCGCTCAAAAACGAAATCGATATTTTTGTTGGAGCTCAGCGCTATATTCGGCCTTAGCTTAAACTGTTCGCCCAAGGCAATGTCGGCATCGACCTCCAGGCCCAAGCGATAACTGTCGCCCACATTGTCCCGCAAAGGGGCGCCTACATCGTTCAAGGCACCGGTAAGCACCAATTGGTCTTTGTAGCGCATGTAATAGCCGTTGACGTTAAGCTGCATTTCGGGGGATACGTATCGCCAACCCAGTTCAAAGTCATTCAGCCTTTCCGGTCTGGGACTTCCGTTTTCGTAGTCATTACGGTTGGGCTCGCGATTGGCCCGGGCATAGGATAAATAAAAATTGTTGTTTCGGTTCAGATCAAAGGTGACCCCCGCTTTGGGATTAAAGAAATTGAAGGAGTCGTCTACCAGTCCCGTATCTCGCCCGTTCGCCTCGTATGAAACGGTACGATATTGCAGGTCGCCAAAGAGGCTCCATTGGTCCGTCAGGCTGTAGTTGGCCTTGGTGTATACATTAAAATCGGACTTTTCGGAGGTGTCGTTGTAATACCGGCGGCGGATTTCACTTCCGGAATTAAAACGGGCCCATAGAACCTCCCCTAAATGGTCGCCTTCGTATCGGTTGTATCCACCGCCGAGGATAAGGTTCAATTTCTCCGAACTATACTCGGCGGAAAACACCGTTCCATAAAAGTCGTTATCAAGCCAACGGCGGCGGATGTAGTCCGTACTCACTATTTCGGTGCCGTTCAGCATAAAGTCATCTCGTCCGATAAAACTCAACTGCGAGTCACCGGAAAACAGGATGTTGGTGTAATACCAATCGTCGACGTATTCCTCAAAAAATCCCCGTCCCCGGGTATAATGCAAAGCGATATTGGTGTTCCAACGATCTGAGATGCGCTGGTTCCAAAGCAATTGCGCGTGGTCTTGTTTATAATTGTCGACCTGATCTTCGTAAAAGCCCTCAAAATTTCCCTCGTTGTCGAATTGAACACCTCCGATATTGAACCTCCGGTTGGTGTCAAGGTTGTTGTCTACACCGATGGCACCGATGGTCGCCGGATCAAATCCGAACCAAGCCTGATAGGTAATCTCATGACCTCCGAAAATCAGGGCCTTGATGAGGGTATTTTCATCCTTATAAGCTGTCTGTAAAAAATAGGATTCCATATCGGAAGAAGCCCTGTCGATATAGCCATCGGAATTTATTTGAGACAAACGGCCGGATACTTCTATATGGTCGTTCAGCAATCCCGTACTGAACTTGATGTTGTTGCGTAGGGTTTTGAAACTGCCGAAAGAGGAGGAGATTTCCGCGAAGGCCTCCTCGGATATCGCGTCGGTCAACAAGTTCAGGCTGGCCCCGAAGGCCCCGGCCCCGTTGGTAGACGTTCCTACACCCCGTTGCAACTGCAAGCTTTCTGTGGAGGATGCAAAATCGGGCATGTTCACCCAAAAGGTGCCATGCGATTCGGAATCGTTGTAGGGAATTCCGTTAATGGTTACATTGACCCGGGTGGCATCGCTGCCCCGAACGCGAATGCCGGTGTACCCGACCCCTGCCCCTGCATTGGAGGTCGTTACCACAGCAGGCAAATAGTTCAACAGAACGGGTATGTCCTGGCCCAAATTGCGCGGGGCGATATCTTCCTTCGTTACGTTGGTAAAGGTGACGGGCGTTTCCTTAGTGGCTCGAACCGCTTGCACGAATACCTCGTCGAGTACGACTTTTGTACCTTCCAGGGTATCGGTTGCCGTGCCTTGCAGTGAATCGATTTCCTGTTCTTGGGCCGAAATTCCCCAGATGGCCGCAAAAAGGGTCAATGAAATGAATAGCGTCTTCATCCGTAAAATATTTTACGGATAAAAGGGGCAATTATCCTAAGTGAAACGTGAATTTGTCCCTTGGCGGCATTACCTGCCCAGGTTCATTGGGTATGATCTCAGCTTCCTCCTATCCTATTTTAGCGTTTACTTGAAATAGTAGCGGATTCGGCACCCCTTTGAGA
>JBAUIP010000380.1:0-13103 GCA_049683055.1 Pricia sp. | reverse complement strand
GAGACAAGCTTTACCCAGTATTTCATGCCCTACTACAATGTCGGTGTTGTCAAAAATGCGACCCAGGAGGCGCTGTTGAACTTGGAAATGGAAGACGGGAAGGCCTTGTTGAAGATTCACGTTACGTCGGTTTATCCAAATTGTACTATCCTATTGGCCAATGAATCAAAAGTCCTTTTTGAGGAAATGATAGATTTAAGTCCAAAGGATGGTTTCGAGAAGAAAATATTCGTAGATGGAACAGCTTATGGGGAGTTGACGGCTAGCCTAAAGGATGCTAAGGAAAAAATTTTGGTTGCCTGGACGCCGGAGGATAACTCCGAACAGGAAATCCCAGAAGCGGCGAAAGCGGCGAAAAAGCCTAAGGATATCGATAGCGTAGAACAACTCTACCTCCGCGGTCTGCATTTGGAGCAATATCGGCATGCCACCTACAATCCTACCGATTATTATCTAGAAGCCTTGTCCCGAGCACCGGGCGATGTCCGCAATAACAACGCTATGGGGCTATGGTACCTTAAAAAGGGCCGGTTCGAAAAAGCCCTTCCCTATTTTGATGCAGCCATTGAGACCTTAACCCAGCACAATCCGAATCCGTATAACGGAGAGCCTTATTTCAACCGCGGCCTCGCCCTGAAATTTATGGGTAAAAAGGAGGAAGCCTACGGCGCCTTTTACAAGTCCTGCTGGAACGCCGCCTGGCAGGATGCCGGGTATTTCAACCTGGCTCAAATCGATTGCGAACGCGGTAATTTGGAGAAGGCCTTGGAGCTTGTAAGCAAAGCCCTGATTAAAAACTGGCACAACCACAAGGCGCGTCATCTCAAGGCCATTCTATTGCGCAAGCTGGGAAGGGATGCCGATGCCATGGCCTTAATTGTCGACTCCCTAACCATCGACCGGTTCAATTTCGGAATGTTGTACGAGAAATACGTACATCGCAAAGACGAATCGGACCTAAACGAATTCAAGGAACTGCTAAGGGACTATCCACACAATTACATTGAATTCTCCTTAGATTATGCCATGGCCGGCCAGTATGAAGAAGCGATATCGCTCCTGCAACTGCATACCGAGGGCAAATCGTCGGTGTATCCGATGGCCCTTTACTTTCTGGGGTGGTACCACGAACAGAACAATGATTCTGACGCTGCGACAGAGGTTTACGAAAAAGCAGCGCAAATGCCTATGGACTACTGTTTTCCCAATCGGTTGGAAGAGGTTTTGGTATTACAATCCGTTATGGAGTCCCAAAAAGAGGATGGTCTGGCACCCTATTACTTAGGTAATTTTTGGTATGCCTCACGCCAATACGATTACGCGCGAGAATGCTGGGAGATTGCTGAGGCCTTGGAGCCTGAGAACGCCATCTGCCTTAGAAACTTATCCTTACTGTATTACAACAAAGTCGGGGAGCCGGAAAAGGCGCGTCAATATCTTGAAAAAGCGTTTTCGCTAGAGTCGAATAATGCCCGGTTACTGATGGAGCTTGACCAACTTTACAAAAAAATAAACGTTCCGATTGATGAGCGTTTATCCCTTTTGGGGTCGAATCTTGACTTGACCCAGCAACGAGATGATCTTTATCTAGAACGGGTCTCGTTGTACAATTTTAAGGGGCAATATGAAAAAGCCTTAGATTTGATTGGTCAGCGGCAGTTCCATCCTTGGGAAGGCGGTGAGGGTAAAGTCCCTTTTCAATATGTGACCGCCCATGTCGAAGCGGCCAAGCAGCAATTGGCCGCGGGCCATCCCGAGAAGGCCATCGAACATTTAGAAGCGGCCCGTAGCTATCCCCACAACCTGGGAGAAGGCAAGCTCTATGGTACACAAGAGAACGATATCGATTATTGGTCCGGATGCGCGTACGATGCCCTAAGTGACATGGAAAAGGCTCGGAATTACTGGCAAGAAGCCGCTACAGGCCTTAGTGAGCTAGGGGCTGCCCTATTCTACAACGATCAACAGCCCGACAAGATTTTCTATCAGGGTCTCGCCCTAATCAAATTGGAACGTACCGGGCAGGCTCAAGAACTTTTCCAAAAATTCATCTCCTACGGAAAAGAGCATTTGAACGACGATATAAAGCTCGATTATTTCGCGATTTCGTTACCCGACCTGTTGATTTGGGAAGAAGACCTGAACGTACGCAATACCATCCACTGCCAATACCTAATCGGCTTGGGGCAATTAGGCATGAACCTCATCGATGACGCTATTACCACCCTGAGCGAAGTAATCGGGAATGATGCGTACCATCTTCCCGCTGATATCCATTTGAACATGGCGGAAAAACGGGAACCTAATTTTCAAAAAACCTGAAGCATGTCCAATCGTACTATCTTGTTTTATTGTGTGATGCTTTTGTATGGGCCAATCACAACGGGTCAAGACCTGCCCAACATTTTGTGGATAACCATTGAAGACACCTCCCCGCAGTTTATTGGCTGCTATGGCAACCCAGATGCCAGCACCCCTGTAATCGACCGTTTGGCAGCGGAAGGCATCCGTTTTACCAATGCCTTTTCGACCGGCACGGTTTGTTCCCCGAGCAGAAGTACTATAATTACGGGCGTACGCACCTTTGAAATGGGATCCGGCCATCATCGAAGCAATTACCCCATACCGGACTTTATCCATGGATTTCCCTATTACATGAAAGAGCAAGGGTACTATGTGACGAACAATAGCAAAACGGATTACAATGTGGGTAATGTGAAACAATTCACGAAAGAAGCTTGGGACGAAAGTTCCAACCAAGCCGGATGGTGGAACCGCCCATCCGGCAATCCTTTTTTCGCCGTTTTCAATTTTCCGGAATCCCATCAGTCCCGTACCATGAGCATGTCCTATGATTGGTACGTCAAAAATGTTTGGGATCATCTGCCGGAATCGGACCGCATCTCGGACGATGCTTTCGAAATGCCACCTATTTACAATGACACCCAAGAGATGCGGAAACAGTTCGCCCGGGTCTATAATTCCATAAAGCTTACCGACATTAGGATTGGGGAACTATTGCAACGGCTTGAAAAAGATAAGCTCAGGGAGAATACCATCATTTTCTTTTACGCGGACCATGGCGAGGGCATGCCGCGGGGCAAGACCAACGGCATCGACTACGGGTATCGGGTGCCATTCGTCATTTGGTTCCCGGAAAAATACAAGCATCTTTCCCCTTGGGGCGAAGCCGGAGCTGTTGTGGATGAATTGGTCAGTTTTGAGGATCTGGCACCTACCCTGATTAGCCTTTCCGGTGCTGAGGTGCCCGAATTTATGAAAGGGCGTATATTGATGGGCAAGAACAGATCTGAGCCTGTAGACCATCTGGTCCTCTCCTCGGACCGGGCGGACAATGGCCCCGACATGGTGCGTAGTATTACCGATGGCAGGTATGTGTACTCCCGAAATTACACTCCCTTTATGCCCCAAGTACGGCAGATTCGCTACATCAATATTGGTGAGATTACCCAGCATATGCGAGATGATTTCGCCCAGGGAAATCTGAACCCGTTCCAGAAAAGCTTTTTTGAGGAACGTCCTGCAGAATTTCTATTCGATATCGAAAATGATTTGTGGGAGACTAAAAACCTTGTTTTCTAGCCTGGTAGTTACAAGGTCTTAAATAGGATGCGCCAACAGCTTGATGAGCAAATCTTCGAGTCTAGGGATATACATTTTCTTCCCGAATACGAGCTGGGCAATATCTCAAAAAAAGGGACACCCTACGAATACCGGATGGACGAAAACAAGTATCCTTTCAAGGCCATTTACGAAGCGGCATCGCTATCGGGAAAACGGGGCAAAAAAATTATCGAGCAGCAGATAGAACTGCTGAAAAACAAGGATTCTATTGTCCGGTATTGGGCGATTACCGGATTGCGCTGTCAGGACAAAACTTCGCTCAAATCCAACAAAAAGATGCTTATGAAAGCAATGGAAGACCCGTATCCTCAGGTGTCGATTAGCGCATCGGCCATTTTATGGCAGCACTTCAAAGAAAACGGTGCCGAAGATACGCTTAAGCAATATTGTCTTGATGATAATATGGACCTTGCTTTGATGGCCATAAACTCCCTGCTATATATAGAAGAGAAAATGACATTCGTGCCAACCATTGAGAAGGTGCGGCAAAAGGAAAACCTAAATTACAATGTCAAAGCCGCCTGTATGGATTTTTTAGGAAGTTTGGGTATAGTGGAAAATTCCCCGGACAATGAGCAGTAGCGGGTGTAATTGCAAGAACATGGGAATGAAATCATTTGGCTTTTTAATTTTTTTATTCGGAATGATTACCATCCCGTGTGTTGCCCAATCGGAGAACCAAATCTCCTTGGCGGGGCCATGGCAGGTAAAGCTGGATTCGCTCGGTGAAGGTGAAGACGTCGGTTGGCAGAACTCCAAATTTGAAGGTAACGATATTGAACTACCCGGCACTTTGGATGACGCCGGTTTGGGAACACCGAACACCTTAGAGCCTGCGCTGAACAACTATGTACTTTCCAATTTGGCCCGAAAGTACCAGTATATTGGCAAGGCCTGGTATCAAAAAGAAGTAGAAATTCCCACGACTTGGAAGAAGAAATCCATCAACCTAGTACTCGAGCGGGTCATTTGGGAATCTACGGTCTTTGTTGATGGCAAAGAAATCGCTTCTCGCGAAAGTCTGGTAGGAAGCCACGAATACGACCTGACCGATGTTCTGTCTCTTGGCAAACATCTGATGACCATTGTCATCGATAATGGAAATAAGTATCCCTTTATTAACGTGTCGGGCGACCGGTATCCTGATCCTGTCAATCAAGACATGGCCCATGCCTACACAAACCACACCCAAATCAAATGGAACGGTATTATTGGGGATATCAGGTTGGAGGCATACGATCGAAACGCCCCTGAAAACCTAGAGGTACATCCCGATTTTGTGAATAACGCCCTGAATATCGTCTTCGAGCAACCTAAACCGGGCAGAAAGGGGCTGTCTTTAGAGATAATGGATGCCGAGGGCAAGAAAATAACATCCCACGAAATCACAAAACCGCTAATAGAAGGCCGTTACGCCAACTTTTCCATACCTAGACCTGAAGCCTTACAAAACTGGGACGAGTTCCATCCCCACGTCTATACCGCGAAGGTTTCCACCAAAGACGGTTCCGTGCTCACTGAATTTGGCATCCGTGAATTAAGAAACGAAGATGGTGAACTCACTCTGAACAATCAACGGATTTTTCTACGTGGAAATCTAGAATGCGTTATTTTTCCCCTGACTGGCCATCCGCCGATGGAAAAGGCCGAATGGGCGGAGCTAATAACGCAGGCCAAAAATTACGGATTGAACCATCTGCGGTTTCACTCGTGGTGTCCGCCCGCCGCCGCTTTCGAGGCAGCGGACGAGGCAGGCTTTTACTTACAGGCCGAACTGCCTCATTGGAGTTTGAATGTTGGTGAAGACGCACCCACCACGGAATTTTTGAGGAAAGAGGCCGATAAGATGATTAGCGATTATGGCCATCATCCGTCCTTTATCTTTATGGCCTTGGGCAACGAGTTGCAGGGCGACATCGGGCTGCTGAACACAATGACCGCCGAACTCAAGAAGGAGGATGACCGACGGCTATACGCCACCACCGCTTTTTCCTTCCAAAAACCGACCGGCACCCGCCCCGAAGCGGAAGATGAATTCTTTATCGCCCAGTGGACGGATAAGGGCTGGATCAGAGGGCAGGGCGTTTTCAACGATCGGGCCCCGTCCTTCGATACCGATTACTCCGCCAATAGCAAGCATATCGAAATTCCGTTGATTTCCCATGAGATTGGGCAATATTCGGTCTATCCGGACTTGAGCGAAATCCCGAAATACATAGGGGTTTTAGACCCCTTGAATTTCAAGGCGGTCAAGCAGGACTTGGAGAAGAAGGGAATGATAGACCTAGCTGATGATTTTACCCAAGCGTCTGGTAAATTGGCGGCTATGCTGTACAAGGAAGAAATTGAAAGAGCTATGAAAACCCCCAGTTTCGACGGCTTTCAATTACTGCAGCTTCAAGATTTTCCCGGTCAGGGAACGGCTCTGGTGGGCCTGTTGAACGCCTTTTGGGAATCGAAGGGGGCCATTTCCGCGGAGGAATTCCGAAAATTCAATAGTCCGCTCGTGCCCTTGTTGCGCTTTGAAAAGGCGGTATACGAAGATGGGGAAACGTTTACGGGTACTGTTGAAGTGGCGAACTTTCTAGAAGATAAAAAGGGAGAAACTATCGAATGGTCTATAAAAGATGAAAAAGGAAAGGTACTTGCGGAAGATGCTATTTCCGATGTAGATTTGGCTATAGGTAACAGTCTCGAACTTGGAAAAATAGAATTTCCCATCGCTATAGAAAAGGCACAACAATGGACGGTGCAACTGGGACTCCAAGGAACAGCGTATCAAAATAATTGGCCCATCTGGGTCTACCCTAAGTCCGGAGACTCCGCACCGGACAAGGCCGTACCGCATGGTTCGGGAAATCTAGGTTCCGAGTCGGCCAATTCCAAAGTTCAAAATTCTGAATCGAACGTATCCGATTCGAACGGGTCCCGATATGTAAATTTCGATTCCGGCACCTTCGAATCCAAAGGTATTCTGATGACATCCTCCTTCGACGAGGCCCTGACCGCTTTGGAAAAAGGTAAAAAGGTCCTCCTCAATCCCGACACTCTCGAGCTTGAGGGTATCAAGGGCAGGTTCGTACCTGTATTTTGGAGCCCGGTTCATTTTCCCGACCAACCCGGCACCATGGGCCTGCTTATCGACGAAGACCATGCCGCCCTGAACGACTTTCCGACCAAGAGCCATACCGAATGGCAATGGTGGGACCTTTGCATCCAATCCAAATCTGTTATCATCGATTCCCTAAATGTCACACCAATTGTCAGGGTCATCGATAACTTCGTGACCAACCGCCAACTGGCCCACGTGTTCGAGGCCCGGGTCGGAAACGGAACACTGATATTTTCGTCCATCGATATATATACCAATCTTCAAAAGAGACCCGTCGCACGGCAATTAAGAAAAAGTATAATCGATTATATGGCATCACAAGCTTTCAATCCAAAGACAAAAATGGATAGTAAACGATTGTTGACTTTACAAACCAACAAGTGAAAGCCTCTTCATTCTTATGAATTATAATAAATTAACTATGAAAAGTATTTTTAAATGTATTATATCAGCACTTATCCTCTCGGCTAGCTTCGGTCATAGTCAGGAAAAACGTACTAGCTTCGAACCGGGTGCCATCTGGAAAGATTCCGAGGGCACTCCTATCAATGCCCATGGAGGCGGGATACTAATATTCGATAGCACCTATTATTGGTTCGGCGAGCACAAAATAGCGGGGCCCAAGGGGAATACCTCCCAAGTTGGTGTCCGGGTCTATTCATCGAAAGACTTATACAACTGGGAAAATGAGGGGGTCGCCCTAGAGGTAAAGGAAGATACCACTTCCATGCTGCAAAGGGGTAGCGTCATTGAACGGCCCAAGGTCATTTACAACGATACGACGGGTAAATTTGTGATGTGGTTCCACCATGAACTGAAGGGGCAGGGCTACGATGCCGCAATGACCGGGTTGGCAGTGGCCGACAATGCCATCGGACCTTACGAATATTTGGACAGTTTTCGTATTCATCCCGGGGTATGGCCTCTAAATCTTTCGAAAGAGCAGCGTGAAGAAGCCGCCAAGGTTTTCAATGACGAAGAGTCCACTAGGTTGGAAAAGCGAAACAAAGGGGCTTATCTCTATCGCGATTTTGAAGGCGGACAGATGTCGCGCGACATGACCTTGTTTAAGGACGATGACGGTACGGCATACCATATCACCTCCTCCGAGGAAAACGCGACCCTGTTGATCTCAAAACTGGCCGACGATTACCTTTCCTTGACCGATGAATACGTACGTGTTTTCCCAGGAGGGAACAACGAGGCCCCGGCTATTTTAAAAAAAGATAGTAAATACTTCATGATTACCTCAGGTCTGACGGGATGGGCACCCAATCCGGCCCGTTCATCGGTTGCGGACGATATGTTAGGGCCTTGGAAGTCCTTAGGAAATCCGGTTCGGGGCTCCAAGAAAGAAAAGAAAACGACTTTTGAGTCCCAGAGTACTTATATAATCCCAGTTCAAGGCAAAGAGAATGCTTATATTTTTATGGCTGATCGATGGCGTCCGAAAAATCCTATTGACGGACGCTATGTATGGCTACCCATCGAGTTCGTAGAGGGAAAACCCATATTGCGGTGGAAGGAAAAATGGGATATGGGGACTTTCGAATAATCATGTAAAAAATTCAAACCATGAAATACGCTTTATTCATGTTCGCTATTCTATTGATAGCCTGCGGACCAAAACAGAAAAAAGATGTCACTTCGAACAACATTGATGCATCGACTGCGGAATACCGCCCTAACATCATTGTCATTTTAGTCGATGATGCCGGTTACGTGGACTTCGGCTTTATGGGAAGTGAGGATTTGCAGACCCCCGAAATAGACAAAATAGCTAATAGCGGAACCATCTTTACGGATGCCCATGTAAGTGCCACAGTCTGTGCTCCTTCAAGAGCTGGATTGATTACCGGAAAATACCAACAGCGTTTTGGATTCGAGGCCAACGGAACGGGCGCCGTCGGTTTGAGCGCCGGAGTCACCACTATGGCCGATGTTTTCCAATCGAATGGCTACAATACCTATGCCCTGGGCAAGTGGCATCTGGGAAGTGATCCGTCTGACCAGCCGAACCAGAGGGGCTTTGATGATTTTTATGGATTTTTATCCGGTAGCCGCTCCTATTTTCCGCTAGAAAATCCATCCGAAAACGATATGCTTCAGCATAATGGTGAGCGAGTGAAATTCGACGGGTACATGACCGACGTGCTGGGCGACCAATCAGTCAAATTTGCCGAGCAGAGTGGGGACCAACCCTTTTTTATGTATCTGGCCTATAACGCAGTTCACACTCCCATGGATGCCAAGGAGGAAGACCTTGAGAAGTTCAAAGACCATCCGCGACAAAAGCTGGCCGCCATGACCTGGTCCTTAGATGAGAACGTGGGCAAGCTAAGGGCAAAGCTCAAGGAGCTCGGAAAACTAGAAAATACGTTGATTTATTTTTTAAGTGACAATGGCGGGGCGCATAACAACCAATCTAAAACTGGTCCGCTGAAGGGTTGGAAAGGGAACAAGTTCGAGGGCGGGCATCGGGTATCGTTCGCCATCAGTTGGCCTTCTCGATTTCAGGGAGGTGAAAAATTCGCCGGGCTGACCTCTTCTTTGGATATTTTTCCGACCTCCCTTTCCGCTGCGGGCATACAAAAACCGGATGACCTAGTTCTCGACGGGGCCAACCTTTTGCCTTATTTGAGAGGAGAAAAATCAGGAGACCCCCATGAGAGTCTGTTCTGGCGCAAGCTTGACAAATCTGCAGCTCGAATCGGCGATTATAAAACCATCACCTTAGACGGTTACGGCTCGGTGATGTACGATTTGAGTAACGATCTTGGTGAGACCAACAATCTTACCGAAATAGAATCCGTGAAATTCGATTCCATCCAAATAGCATATAACACATGGCAAGCCCACCTAATGCAACCGCTTTGGGACGAAGGTGAAACTTGGATGGGCATCTGTTCGCACATCCACAGGCAGCTAATGCAAAACGAAGAACCGGATTATAAAGATCCATGGTCAAATGCTTACAAAAACCGTAGTGACGGGAAAACTAAATGACCTCTACTGCCTACATTGGGAACTCCCAGTGCGCCCGAAATGTCTCCTTTTATTGGGAAAAGGTTCGGGATGAATTCGTTCAGGAATGAACTTCCACCGAAAAGCAGCTTCCTCTAATAACGGCGATTACAGAATTCCTCCTGTATGCCTGCACAAGGGTTTATTCAAATCCAAGTAATTTTCGTATTATTGGTAACACACTAAACCATCATACTATCATGAAAATCAAATTCTTGATTCTGGGCCTGATGGCCCTAGCTGTCAGCCATCCTATTTCCGCACAACTTGAAGAAGTCGCATCCGTCGAGGGCATCACCGAATATAAAATGGATAACGGCCTGAAAGTGCTGCTTTTTCCCGATAATTCAGCCCAAACTATGACCGTTAATATTACCTATCTCGTCGGTTCCCGGCACGAGGGATACGGTGAAAAGGGCATGGCCCACCTCCTTGAGCATCTTGTTTTTAAGGGCACGCCGGACCATCCCGATATCCCAAAGGAACTGAGCGCGCATGGGGCACGGCCCAACGGAACCACTTGGTACGACCGCACCAACTATTTCGAGACCTTCAACGCCACGGAGGAAAATCTGGACTGGGCATTGGACCTCGAAGCCGACCGGATGGTGAATTCCTACATTGCCAAAAAGGACCTGGAATCGGAATTCAGCGTGGTACGCAACGAGTTTGAGGCGGGCGAGAACAGTCCCGTTCGGGTGCTGATGCAGAAGACCATCGATGCAGCCTACTTGTGGCATAACTATGGCAATTCAACTATTGGTAACCGTTCCGATATCGAGCGGGTGCCCATCGAAAACCTTCAGGCGTTCTATAAAAAATACTATCGGCCTGACAACGCTGTGTTAATGGTTACCGGTAAATTTGAGAAGGAAAAGACCCTTGAGTTGATCGAGAAAAAGTTCGGGGATATCGAAAATCCCTCCGAACCGGTCCGCAACTCACATACGGTCGAACCGGCGCAGGATGGTGAGAAATTGGTCAACGTTAGCCGGGTGGGCGACCTCCAATTGGTTTCGGCCCTTTACCATACCCCGGCTGGCTCCGATCAAGATTATGCGGCCATGTCCGTTTTGGAAAACGTACTGACCGATGAGCCGTCCGGCCGGCTTTACAAGGCTTTGGTCGAGACCCAAAAGGCATCCTCTCTCTGGTCGTTTTCGCCGTTTACCAAAGAACCGGGATTCATTTACATTAATGTGGAAGTCCCTTCGGATAAAAATGCGGATGAGGCCGAAAAAATCCTCAAGGACACCTTGAACGCGGTCAAGGAAAATCCTATTACCCAAGATGAAATGGACCGTGCCAAGGCAAACATCCTAAAACAGATCGACGAACAAAACCGGAATTCCTCCTATATGGGCACCTACATGAGCGAATTTATCGGTGCCGGCGACTGGCGATTGTCGTTCATCCACCGAGATCGAGTGGAAGAGATGACCTTGGATAAGGTGAACGCTGTAGCTGAAAAGTACCTTATCCCTTCAAACCGGACCATCGGTCGCTTCAACCCGACCAAATCTCCCGAGCGTATCGAAATAGCGCACGTGCAGAACCTTGACTCGCTGGTATCCGGATACGAGGGAAGGGAAGGCATGGGCACCGGGGAGGCCTTCGATGTCGCCTATGATAATGTAATGGAACGGCTGGAAAAGGGGAAGCTTTCCAACGATATCGAGTTCGGTGTAATCGAAAAGAATAATCGAGGGGAGAACGTCAACGTGAACTTTAGCATCCGCAACGGCGATGTAAAGTCGCTAACGGACAAAGGTGTCATACCTTCCTTTACCGCTAGTATGCTCAACAAAGGCACCAAAAATATGACCCGGCAACAGATCGAGGATGAACTGAGCCGGTTGAAATCGTCCATAAATATCTGGGGAGACAACGGTAACGTCAACTTTTCGATCAGTTCTACAAAGGAAAACCTGATGCCCACCTTGGAGCTGATGGCCGATATGCTCAAAAATCCCGCTTTCGATGCCGCCGAGCTCGAAAAATTGAAGTCCGAACGGCTTGCGAGCCTTGAGGCCGACAAGACCGAGCCCCAGTTTTTGGCCTACCATAAACTTTCGCTCATTAACAATCCGTATGCGAAAGGGCATCCGCTGTACAACATGACCATTGAGGAACAGGAAGAGGCGATTGGTGCTGTATCCGTTGACGATGTAAAGTCTTTTTACAATGAATTCTACGGTTTGGGGAAATCCATTTTGGTCGGTATCGGAACATTTGAATCCGATAAGGTCAAGGGCATGATGGAGGAAGCCTTTAAAGGCTATAAGAGCGAAATGGCTTACAAGCGAGTTGCAAACCCCTACAAACCCTCAAAGGAAGTGAGCGAAGATATCGTCACTCCGGACAAGAAAAATGCCATGACCATGGGCAACCTGTCCCTAAAAATCAGTGAGAACCATAAAGACTATCCGGCCCTCACAGTCGCTTGTACTGTGTTGGGCGGCGGTTTTCTAAGCTCCCGGATCGCCGAACGGCTACGCCAAAAAGACGGAGTCAGTTATGGTGCCGGATCATGGCTCCAGGCAGACGGCAGTCCTGAAGACCAAAATTCCACAATGGCCCTCTACGCCATTTACGCCCCGGCGAACTACGATAAGGTGCAGCAGGGCTTCAAGGAAGAGATCGACCGTTTTATCAAGGACGGTATCACCGAAGACGAACTAAAGGATGCGGTCAACGGATGGATTCAGGAGGAAAACGTCTCCCGGGCAAAGGACAATGAACTGGCCCGTCTCATCAATAACAATATTTTTTATGATCGTAGCCTCGATTTCCAAAAAGAACTGGAAGATAAAATCAGCAAACTGACCGTTGCCGATGTCAATGCGGCGATTAAAAAGTACCTAAAACCTTACGGGCAATGGACGGTGGTCAATGCAGGGGATTTCGAAAAACCAAAATCGTAGAAACATGGTACAGGGGCAAGGCGTCCGGTATACCGATCGGGTTCTTTTCAGAACGATAAAGGCGCTGCTCTTCTGCGGTGCCATATTGCTTGGGTTGGCATCCTGCAATCTTGAGCGGGATAAAACCGGAGAACCGGAGCAGGATGCGAAAACACCATTAACGGAAACACCCACCGAAGAAAAGAGGGATACGGACTATGATCCGGCAGCCAAGATTTCGAAATTGGGTATCGAACTTATCTCACCCTCCGCCCCGGCAGCGAACTATGTGCATGCGGTCCGAACGGGAAACCTGATTTTCCTCGCGGGTAAAGGCCCTAAAAAGGCCGATGGCGAGAACATCACAGGCAAATTAGGTGACGATTTAAGTATCGATCAAGGCTATGAGGCGGCACGGA
>JBAUIP010000379.1:0-5748 GCA_049683055.1 Pricia sp. | reverse complement strand
AAAGATGGGCGTAAAAGTCAGTTTTTCACCTTCGCGTTGCTCAAAATCCTTTTTGACCCGGTTGCGCCAGTTGACAATGGCGGTTACGTCGACCTCAACAAAACTCTGTACATGGGCGGAAGTGGAAACACTATCCGTCATGTGCTTGGCTATCAATTTGCCCATTCGGGTCATTTCAATGACCTCGTGATTGCCGGAGGATGAAACGGTCGAGGGAACCTGTTTTTCGGTGGCGGTGGTACGGGATTTTCCGGTTGAGGACTTCCCTTGGTCGCTGGCGTCGGCTGCCGTTTGTGGCTTGACCTGATCGATGGCCAGTTCCGCGGAACCTGTTTTAAGGGAAGCATCGTGGGAAGCATCCGGTTGGGAGGATGCGGCTTCGGAAGATGTAGTTTGCGGGGATGCGGTTTGGGAGGATGCGCTTTTAGAAGATTCCCTTTGGCTTCCCCCCGACTTGCCATTCTCCACGTAATCCAAAATATCGTTTTTGTTGACTCGGCCTTCCTTGCCCGTGCCGGGGATGGTATCCAGCTCTGCGACGGAAATTCCCTCTTGTTGGGCGATGTTTTTTACTAAGGGGGAATAAAAGCGGTCGGAAGTTTGTTGTGCTTTTTGCTGTGGGACATTCGGACGGTGCTTTGGCCCATCGGCTGTTTCTTGAGCCTTGGTAATGGTCTGCTCCACCTCGGCTGCCGCGATGGTCGGAGTATTCTCTACCCGGGTGGCGGCTTCTTTGGGAGGCTTAATATTATCGCGGCTTCCGGCATCCGGTTTTTCGGCTTCCGGGTTTTCCAACTTCTGGTCTGTGGCAGAGACCTCCCCGGCGTTGGTGGCATCCGAATCATCTTTATCACTCGACGAACCCGAGTCCTCCCCTTCTACTTCTATAACTGCGACAACCTGGCCGATTTTTACTACATCGTCGACCTCGAACCGCTTTTCCACTAAAATGCCTTCCACTTCGCTGGGCACTTCGCTGTCCACTTTATCGGTCGCAATCTCAAAAATCGGCTCGTCGAGCTCGATGGTATCGCCGACTTCCTTAAGCCAGGCCGTCAATGTGGCCTCGGCAACGCTCTCCCCCATTCGTGGTAATTTCAGTTCGAATTTTGACATTCCCTTTTTATCTGATATTTAATAATCGCTATCGGACTATTCCGATATTCTGCTTTCTAAATCCATTCGCTCGTACAGTATTCTCTCCACCTCAATTTCGTCTTCGGAGATGATTCTGTAGAAAATTACATGTCTTTGCGTCCTAAATCCGTAAAGGTTTTTAATGATTCCATTATAATTCCTTCCCAATCTTGGGTTCCCCGCTATTCTTTCACAACTGGAAATCAGCAGTTCGTAATATTCATCGGCCTGTTTTTCGGACCGCTGTTCAAAAGCATAGTTCCAGATATCATCCAAATCCGCTACCGCCTTATGGGTCAAATTAAACTTGGCCATTTGACCTTTGTCGGGCTTTTAAGGATTGTAAATGGTCTTTTGGATTGAAATTGTGAGCGATTCCACTGTCGATTCCTTCTTGAATGGCGGTGCGAAGCGAATTGACTTTAGCTTCCTCCTCCTCCAAAAGCCTGAGTCCTGCACGCACGACCTCACTTACATTTTTATACCTTCCTTCGGAAATACGGTTATTTATAAACTGGTCGAAATAACTGCCCAATGATATGGATGTATTTTTGGTCATGACTAACGGGATTTCTACAAAAGTACCAAAAATTGGTAAAATCTTCAATGTTTCGATTTCAGTTCGCTTTTAACGATCCCTCAAAAGGAATCCGGTTCAGGATGCTCCTTCCCAAGGTAACCTCGTCGGCATATTCCAGCTCATCGCCTACAGCAACCCCCCGGGCAATGGTGGACGTGTTCAGATCAAGGCCCTCGAGCTGTTTGAAAATATAGAAATTGGTCGTATCGCCCTCCATGGTGGAGCTCAGCGCAAAGATGAGCTCCTTGACCTCGCCCTGTTTGGCTTTTTCAATCAAGGATGCAATGTTCAGGTCATGGGGACCGATACCCTCCATCGGCGAAATTTTTCCTCCGAGAACGTGGTAAAGTCCCTTGTACTGGCTCGTGTTTTCAATGGCCATCACGTCGCGGATATCCTCGACAACGCAGACCAAGGTCCGGTCCCGCTTGGGACTGGCACAGATCTCACAGAGTGTCGCGTCGGAGATATTATGGCAATTGGCGCAGAACTTGATATCCTTCCGTAGACTCTCCAAAGCTCCCGCCAACTTAGTCGTCCGTTCGGGCGGCTGCTTCAACAGATGCAGCACCAACCGTAAGGCCGTACGCTTGCCAATTCCCGGCAATTGCGACATTTCGTAGACGGCGTTTTCGAGAAGTTTTGAGGAGAAGTCCATACTTCGACAAATTTACAATTTTGTGGGAGGAATCTGAAAATAGAAGTTGTTTAAACTTTAGCTCTCCCGACATCTTCTGGAATTGTCGGTCGGCAGCCCAGCTCACATGATTGTTTTTAGGGGTGGTCGCTCTCACATCGTTCAAAAATGGACAAATATCGGTGCAGAAGCGAGAAACCCCGAAGCAAAGGCCTCGGGGTTTTCCGAAATACTATTCGTTGGATGTCTATTATAAGGATGTCCCATTCAAGGATATCCCTTTCAAGGATGCATCCTATTTCAGGTATTCATAGTTTAATTTGTAGACATAGATTTCGCCATCGGTATTTGAGGTGACGGTCACTTGGGTGGGATAATCATCTTCATCGTACGAATAATCCGTAGTAATCTCGGAAACAACGGTCCCTTCCTCATCCTTATATGTAATTTCGGATATATTGTTGTTCGGCAAAAGTGCTCTTGCCTTTACGATTTCCTGAGCTTGGGGCTGCATCGCAAAGTTCAACTGCACCTTATCGAGTACATCGATCATTCCGGCGGCCTCCATCGTATGGAAGTACACGCTTGGCGTATCTTCATAAGTCAGTTCCGCGGTGTACTGCTTTTGGATGAATTCATCGGATTCAATATCGTATTCTTCCTCGAAAAATACCATTTTACTTGGGTTTTTGTTGTCATCATATTCGACGACATCCCCTGTTTCGAAAGCATCGTAAGGAGACTTGAACAGCTCTTCCGTATTGAAACCCTCGCCGTCGCCATCACCGGCAATACCGGACAGGCCTTGCTCGTCATACGTAAATTCACTGGTGCCGCTGCCGTCGGTCACGCTACTCAATCTCTTTTCACCGTCGTAGAAAAACTCTACTTTTTCATCTTCGTCCGGCTCTTGCTCGGACTCCAGAGAAATGGAGGAAATGAGTTTGACGGTGGTGTTTCCGTTGACCTCCTGAAATTCATCGGATGATGATTTGTCACAGCTTGTTCCCAGGGCTAGAGCCATGGACGCTAAGAATGCATACTTTGGTTTAATCATAATTAGGTTTGTTTTGGTTAAACATTTGGAGGTACTAGAACGGAGGGCATCGTTGAATATTCTATTCGTAGGCAGCGAAAAAAATGTTAAATTTTTAACTTTCCGAAGTTCAGTTTTTGAATACCCACGGTAACGATACAAGCTTCTTGTTGCTACCAATCTGAAGGTCATAAAATTAGGACTATGCTTTTAAGAAATAATAGGAGGGATTAAAAATGTTAGGTCAAGCGAAACATGGAACAAAAAAAAGCGGGGATTATACTCCCCCGCTTTCTCAATAACTAGATTACCGACTACTCAAAACACTTAGCGCTCAATACCCGGGATTTTGCGTGAGTTCTGGGTTTCTCTGGATTTCGGAAGAAGCAATAGGAAGCAACAAGTGCCTCTCCTCAAAGGTCTGCCCGAAGCTGTTCTGGCTTCCGATCAAATCGGAGAAAGTTACGTCGCCATCGGCACCGGAAGGATATTGGCGCGTTCGTACCATATCGAACCAAAGCTTAAAGTCGAAGATAAGCTCTCGGTTCCTTTCTTTCCAGACTTCTTCAACGAAAGCGGCCGGTGCAAGTCCGGCGAGTTCAGCGCGAATGGCTTCGGGGTCCGTGGTCCAATACGCCCTGGCGCGGACCTGGGTCAGATAGTCCACAGCTTCTGCCGTTACCCCTTCGGACAAAGCGATTGCCTCGGCGGCAACCAATAAGGCCTCCGGATAGCTATAGGCCCTGACGTTTTTGGAGGATTGGGCCGTTGTGAAAAATACCTCTTCGTCAAGCCAAATGTAGGGAGTGACCGCAAATTCCAAGGTCTCACCCTCCGGGGTCGTAAAAGTGGTATGGAAATACTGCTTTTCCTGCACCCTGAGGTCTAAATCTTGATCATACTGATCGTAGAGTTCCGGTCTGGGGCCATAGGCATTCTGGATATTCGCATAGGCCGATCCAACGCTACCGGTGACCGAAGCGGGAAACGACCATTCGGGATAATTCGATGCACGGATGCCGGCTTCGTATTCGATTTGATAGATGTAGTCTTCGGGCAAGGTTTTCGACTTCCGCATTTTGTTATAGGCGCTATTTTCGAAATCCAGATTTCCCTCTTCATCAAAATCGTGCGGTACCAAGGAAAATGCTCCACTGTTGATTACCGCTCTTGCGGCTGTTGCAGCGTTGGCATAATTGTCGGCCTGCAGCGGAAATCCGCTCATCGTCAGGTACACATCGGCCAAAATCATTTGCGCGGTTTCCGTAGTGATCCGATAGCCGTTGTCGACCATATTGCCGCTCGGAAGGCTTCCTTCAGCAGTGGCCACGGCCAAATCTGCCAATATCTGATCATATACCTCGGAGACCGGAGACCGGCCGACGATGATTTCGTCCAAACCTTCCACGGGTTCAAGAATCAATGGAACATCCCCAAAAATGCGCACCAGATAAAAATAGGCGAACCCTCGAAAAAAGCTGGCCTGTGCAATCAGGTTCGCCCGCTCGTCTTCCGAAAGACCGGGAGTTTCGGGAATATTGGCGATGGCAAGGTTCGCCCCCGCAATGCCCGTATAAAGTTCCGACCAAAAGTTGTTCAGATCACTATCGATGTTGTTCGGCGTGATGTTCAACTGTTGGGCCAGATCGACCTGCCGCTCCTGACCGTTGAACTCATTGTTGAAAAAACCGGACAGATACTGAAGGTACATGACCCGTTTTCCATTAAAGACACCGCCTTCAAGGTACATGTCGGGCACTCCGTTCTGATACAGATAGTTTACGGCGCTTTCCGCTTGGGCGGGCTCCGAAAAGTATTGATCGACCCGTAATGAGTCTCGCGGTTCTTCTTCCAAAAAGTCGGAACAGGATGCTATCGCTGCGATAAGACCCAAAAAGAATATTATTTTTAGATATTTCATGATGATTAGAATTTGAGGTTAAAGCCTAAAGTAAAGGTACGTGGCCTTGGATATTGAAAAAAGAAAATGTTCTGTGCAAACGCCCCGCCATCATCCGGGTCGTACGAAGAGCCTTCCGGATCGTAACCCTTAAAATCATCGGATTGCACTACGAACGCGTTGTCCACACTCCCATAAATTCGGAAATCCGTAATGCCGTAAGAACTTAAAAAGTTTTCCGGCAAGGTATATCCCAAGGTAAACAAATTCCCTCTCAGATACGATCCATCGGCCACCCAATGGCTATCTACCTGACTATTCTGACCGGAAGTTCCCTGGTTACGGATTTCCTGAATCGGCGTATTCTGATTTTCGGGGGTCCAAGCATCGTACAAAATTGTGCTCAATCCGTTCGCAATACCCGATCGATCTTCCGTAGAATGTAATGCTTGCTGGAG
>JBAUIP010000378.1:0-10742 GCA_049683055.1 Pricia sp. | reverse complement strand
GCGTTGTTTATTGTACCATCCTTCATTACGAATTCCGTGGCATTGTTATCCGCTTGTAAGTAAAGGATATCGTTGGTGTTGAGGTACTGGAAATCACTGTAGGATTTTAGGCACAGGGTATCGGGCTCGGCCTTGGCAGGTACTTGCTTTTTAAGCCGGAGAAGCGACTTACGGATATCGAATTCGTTATATGGCATCAGCCAGTAATCGAAAAATCCGTTTTTTATGGCATCGTAAGCGTAGTTCTTGCTTTTGTAAATCCCGATGATAACGGGAATGTTGCTCACATATTGATGCAGCTCCATCACCATATGAAAATATTCATGGGCGTTTTCGTTGAGGTTGATGAAGACCACATCGGGCGAAAACTTCAGGATGGAATTGATACCTTCCGTGCTGTCCTTCGCCAGGGCGGCGCAGGTAAAGTCCCCATACTCCCCCAAATAATGCTGCAGTTGCAGATTGGAGGTCGCATCGGAATCCAGAATGGTGTAGGTATAATCCAAAGCACTGTTATTTGAGTGCAAATTAATGAGAGTAAGATACATAGCAACCAAGATATTCCCCATAATATTTGGGGTTTTTATTTATAATTTATTGACAGTTAACGTTTTTGAAGGAAAAAACTTGCATATTGAAGCGGTTTTTTTGCGGTTTGGTTCAATTCGGATGTAGGATGACTTCAACGGAAGAAAAATGGGGGCAGCATTTACCTGCTGATTCAATCGACCTCTAAAGGGCAGAACTGCAGGTAGCAGAATAGGAAACATAGCCAGCAATTTTCTTGCCATGAATTCCTTTGGGCAATCAAAACATGATTGCTAAGCCACTGAAGGTATCTGATTTTGGATCTCCTTGAATTTGACGATGTAGTGGGTTCCTTTCTTTGAAAAATCCCTTTGTATGGAACCCTGAAGCTGGCGTGCGAGATTGTGGATTAACTTCAGTCCGAGAGAGTTGGAATTCTTAGGGGTAACGGTTTCCGGAAAGCCCGTGCCATTGTCTCCTATACTTAGCAAAAATTCATCGCCCTCCGCCTGCCTTATTTTTATGTTGATTACACCTTTTTTTTCGTCGACTATTCCATATTTAAGCGCATTGGTCACCGCCTCATTGATAAGAAGTCCCAAAGGAATGGAAGTGTCTATATTCAGCTTCACATCCGGAATATCGACATCCAAGGTAATATTACTGCTCGTCCCTTTTATGGAGCGGATGAGGTATTCCGCGAGTTCCTGCACGTATGACTTGTAAGGAATTTTGGAAAGATCATCCCTCATATAGAGCATTTCATGTACCATCGCCATCGAAATCACCCGATTTTGGCTACTCTTCAATAGCGTTTTCACTTCTTTGTCCTCGATCATCCTCGATTGTAGGCTGAGCAGGCTTGAAACGGTCTGCAGATTGTTCTTGACCCGATGGTGTACCTCCTTGATCAACGTTTCCTTTTCATTGATCTTTTCCTCCAGCTCGCTTTTTATTTTGTATAGATTGTGATGGGCGTGCAAGAGGTTCTTCCCAAAAACTCCTCCTAAGAGATATACCGAGAAAAGAACACTGATCAGCGCGAAGAGATTCTTTGATTTTTCGGGCACCACGTTGGTCACGAAGCTAAAATCGACGATACTCTGTGAGTAGATCAATACAATAATCAGCAGATTAAGATTCAAGTAAAGCGTTCCGTAGGACTTGGTGGTCACATAGCCGGCGACGACAATCAATGCCAGTACAAAAATAAAAGGACTGTTGATGCCGCCACTATAAAGGGTTATGATACTGGCACCTGTCAAAGTCATGATCGAAACAATATTATAGGTCAGGGTCAGGCTACCGTGGTACCGGTAGAGAAGTGTATTGATCAGGTTGAGGATGCCAAAAAATAGAAACACATACGGCACCACCCGAATGATGTCCAAGACATAAAAGCAGAAAGCCCCGAACATCAGGGCGAAAAGTGAACTGAAATAGTTGACCTTGATGACCAACTTAGCCTTTTCCCTGAGGCGTTCTTCCAGTTTCTTGTTCTTTTGCATATTGGTTTTTCCCCAAAACTAAACCGTTTTGGCCTAGAATCAAAAACGAAACGGAAATAAGAGGATAGTAATCAGGCCCTTCGTCCTGCATTTTACAGGTAGACCAAAAGACTAAGCTTGCCCCGGGGATTCCTGTTTGGTGTTGAAATCACAGAAAGATATACGATAGCGGGTGCCTCGAGCACTCTCGATGCGTTTTACCGAACCTCTCAATTGCCGGCCCAGATTGTGAATAAGTTTAAGGCCCAAGGAGTTGGTGCTTCTAAAATCCAAATCCTCGGAGAAACCGATACCGTTGTCCCCGATTTCCAAAACATAGTAATTTTGCGCTTCCCCCTTGGTAAGGCTTATATCTATTCGTCCTTCTTTACCCTCTGAAAAACCATATTTGAGAGAGTTGGTGACCGCTTCGTTGATGAGAAGACCGAGGGGAATGACTGTGTCTATCCCCAATTGTACCGGTGGGATCTGGATATCCAAATCAACCCACTTATTCTTACTATCAGAAGATTGCATTAGATTTTCGGTCAGTTCTTCGACATAGGGCCTTAACTCGATCCGCGAGATATCATTGGTCATGTAAAGCATCTCATGAATCATGGCCATGGAATTGACGCGGTTTTTACTGCTCTCAATTAGCGGTCTGATTTTTTCGCTGTCCGCATTTTTCCCCTGAAGGCTGAGCAGGCTCGATACGGTCTGTAAATTGTTCTTGACCCGGTGGTGCACTTCCCTTAACAACATTTGTTTTTCTTCGACCCTTTTTTCCAACTCCTCCCTGGATATTTTCATGGCCTGATGGGTCTTCAAAATATTCCTTCCGAAAATACCACCCACTAGATACACCGCAAAGAGAACGCTCAAGAGGCTAAAATGATGCTTGGCTTCGAAGGGAACCTTATCCGTGATGACCGAAAAGTTGGCTTCGTCAACCAGATAGATCAGAAAAATGCCTCCCATGACGGCGAAGAGATAGACTTTACCGAACATGCGTGCGCCCGCGTAACCGCCGAGTACGATGACGCCCAGGATAAAGATAAACGGACTGTTGATGCCCCCGCTAAAGAGAATAACGGTAAACGTCACCAGCAGGGAGACAGCGGCGACCCGTACTGCTGCCCACTTTAAGTTTCCATTTTTTTTGAACCATTCAACTATCAATAAGTTGAAGACGCCATAGAGGAACAGGGCAACCGGTACCGGACCGTAGATTTTAAGGGGATAGATACAAAATATTCCAAACAACGCCGCCAGTGCGGATGAAAGATAGACGAACCGAAAAAGCAGCCCGGTCTGGCCTTCAATTTTATTCTGTAGGTGGCTTGAAACGTGCATCTTTTTGTTTAGAACCAAACAGAAATTTCCTAAACGGGATGGGGTTTAGGAAATCAAAACTTGAATTTGCGATAGTTCCGTTGCTCAATCCTCCGTCAATACCCATTCTCCACTTTCAATAAGGCGTTCGGCCTGTTTGAACTTAAGGGTCTTACTTTCACCGGAAAGCACATTTTTGATAGTTACCCGCTCATTACGCCCTATTTTAGGACGTTCGCGAACAATGGTTTCCGTTATCTGCGCCCGTTGGCCTTGTGCCTGTCCCGCCGCTCGGTTCTGTGCCGCACGTTCATCACTATTTGGGATTTCCTCTTTGCTGGTCTGCAACTCCTCTTTGGGCTGTCGTACGTTTCGCTCCTGTTGAATGTCGGTGGGATTGTTCGTGGGAAGTTCTCCTTTGAACAAAAAGGATACTACTTCTTTGTTTACCTTGTCGATCATAGCCTTGAACAGTTCAAAAGCTTCGAACTTGTAAATCAGCAGGGGATCTTTCTGCTCGTGAACGGCCAATTGTACCGATTGTTTCAGTTCGTCCATCTTTCTTAGATGGGTCTTCCAAGAGTCGTCGATAATGGCCAATGTGATATTTTTTTCGAAATCAGTTACCAACTGTTTTCCCTCGCTTTCATAGGCTCCCTGTAGGTCGGTGACCACATTCAAGGTTTTGATGCCATCGGTGAAGGGCACTACGATCCGTTCGAATTTGTTGGAACTGTCTTCATAGACCTTTTTAATGACCGGGAGGGCAGTCGCAGCATTGCGCTGCATTTTATCCTGATAGTGCTTGTAGATGGCGCTATAAATGCTCGTTGCTATCTCGCGCGCTCCCAACCGATTAAATTCCGTCTCGTCGATGGGGGAGGTGATGGAGAAATATTTGATCAGCTCGAACTCGAAGTTCTTATAATCGTTCGCCATCTTGTTGGTCTCGGCGATGGTTTCACAAGTATCGTAGATCATGTTGGCGATATCGACCTTAAGCCGTTCGCCTTGCAATGCGTGACGGCGTCTTTTATAGACAACCTCGCGTTGGGCGTTCATGACATCATCGTATTCCAATAGGCGCTTACGTACCCCAAAGTTATTCTCCTCTACTTTTTTCTGGGCGCGTTCGATGGATTTCGTCATCATACCGTGTTGAATAACCTCGCCTTCTTCAAGGCCCATTCGGTCCATCATCTTGGCCACTCGATCGGAACCGAAGAGCCGCATCAGATTGTCCTCTAGTGATACGTAGAACTGGGAGCTTCCCGGATCTCCCTGACGTCCGGAACGTCCGCGCAGCTGCCGGTCTACCCGGCGGGAATCGTGACGTTCGGTACCGATGATGGCGAGTCCCCCTGCCTTTTTGACCTGGTCGGAGAGCTTGATATCCGTACCCCGGCCGGCCATGTTGGTGGCAATGGTGACAATCCCCGATTTTCCGGCCTCCGCAACGACATCGGCTTCCCTTTTATGTAGCTTGGCGTTCAAAACGTTGTGCTCGACCTTTCTAATGGACAGCATCCGGGAGAGGAGTTCCGAGATCTCTACGGATGTCGTACCGATCAAAACGGGCCTTCCGACCTTCGACAGTTCGGTCACCTCATCGATGATGGCATTGTATTTTTCTCGCTTGGTTTTATAGATAAGGTCGTTTCTGTCGTCACGGGCGATGGGGCGGTTGGTGGGAATTTCCATTACATCCAACTTATAGATTTCCAAGAATTCCCCTGCTTCGGTGACGGCCGTACCGGTCATCCCTGCCAGCTTATTATACATCCGGAAGTAGTTCTGGAGTGTAACGGTCGCAAAGGTCTGGGTGAGGGCTTCGATTTTGACGTTCTCTTTAGCTTCGATGGCTTGATGAAGGCCATCGGAATAGCGCCGGCCTTCCATAATACGACCGGTCTGCTCGTCAACGATCATGACCTTGTTTTCCATCACGACATATTCTACATCTTTCTCAAAAAGGGTATAGGCCTTGAGCAGTTGGCTCATGGTGTGGATACGCTCACTCTTGACCCCGAAATCCTTAAAAAGTTCTTCTTTAAGTTCGGCCTCTTTTTCAATCTCCAGATTCTGGCTTTCGATTTTGGCGATCTCGCCGCCGATGTCGGGCATCACGAAGAAGTCACGGTTCTGCTCCCCTGAAATGTAGTCGACCCCCTTATCGGTGAGCTCTATCTGATTGTTCTTTTCATCGATAACGAACAGCAGGTCTTCATCGACCTTGGGCATTTCGCGGTTATTGTCCTGCATGTAATAGTTTTCCGTCTTTTGCAGCAACTGCTTGATACCTTCTTCACTCAGGAATTTGATCAACGCCTTGTTCTTGGGTAGGCCCCGGTGGACACGTAGCAACTGAAATCCCCCTTCCTTGGTGTCGCCTTCCGCAATCAATTTTTTGGCCTCGGCGAGGACACCAGTCAGGTGTTGGCGCTGTCTGTTGACAATATCGGATACCTTAGGTTTGAGTTCGTTGAATTCATGGCGATCTCCCTCTGGCACGGGCCCTGATATGATCAAGGGCGTACGGGCATCATCGACCAGAACGGAGTCTACCTCATCGACGATGGCGAAGTTGTGAGGGCGCTGTACGATATCCTTAGGCTTGTGGGCCATGTTGTCGCGCAGGTAATCGAATCCGAATTCATTATTGGTTCCGTAGGTAATGTCAGCATTGTAAGCGGCCCGTCGCCCGGCGGAATTCGGACGGTGGTGGTCGATACAATCCACTGAAAGTCCGTGGAACTCGAAGATGGGAGCCATCCAAGCGCTATCCCTTTTAGCCAAATAGTCATTAACGGTCACTAGGTGTGCGCCCTTTCCGGCCAGCGCGTTAAGGTATAGCGGAAGCGTTGCGACCAAGGTCTTACCCTCACCCGTTTGCATTTCGGCAATCTTCCCCTGGTGCATGGCGATACCACCGATGAGCTGCACGTCGTAGTGAATCATGTCCCAAGTGACCTCCTTACCAGCGGCGTTCCATGAGTTGTTCCAAATTGCGGATTCATCCTCAAGGGTGACATAATCTTTCGTGCCTGATAGCTGACGGTCGAATTCGGTGGCAATGACCGTCATGGTTTCGTTGGCCACAAAGCGTTTTGCGGTTTCTTTGACCACGGCAAAGGCTACCGGAAGTATTTCGTTCAAGGTCTTTTCGGTAATTTCATTGACCTCTTTCTTCAGGGTATCGATTTCCTCATAAAGTTCCTCGTTTCTGTCAATGTCATCAGATGCCTTTACCTCTTCCTCCAGTTTTTCGATCTGTTCGGTGACGGTACGGCAATCTTCGGCAATTTTGGCCTTAAAGGTCTTGGTCTTATCGCGCAGTTCGTCGAGGCTGATGGTTTCCAGCTCCTGCTCGAACGATTTGATTTGGTCGACCATAGGCTGAAGGGCCTTGACGTCTTTTTGGGATTTGTCTCCTACGAAAATTTTGAGGACGGAATTGAGAATATCCATGCGGTAATTTTTTATAATTGGACCGTCATTTTAGGTAGTCTTGACGGTGAAGAATAAGTTTTGAAATGTTGCGGGATTAAAGCAACAAAAGGCATTCCACGAATGAAATGGATGTGAAAACCTCGCTTTTCCTGCCAAAATTACATAAAGAACTTCTTTAAACCTTAGAAAAGATTCAAACTAGTCCATAAAAAAAAGCCTCAAAAGAGACTTTTAGGTTGATATTACGATAGTAAGCAAATCTTTATCTCACCATATGTAGGGACTGGATGCGTGAATAATTTCGCTAATAAATACGACCCTAATATTCATCTTCGTTCCACAGATAATCTTCTTCGGTCGGGTAATCGGGCCAAATTTCTTCGATGGATTCGTATATCTCGCCGCCTTCTTCTTCCATGGATTGTAGGTTTTCTACTACCTCCAACGGTGCTCCGGTACGGATGGAATAATCAATGAGTTCGTCTTTCGTCGCCGGCCATGGCGCATCGCTTAAATAGGATGCCAGTTCTAATGTCCAATACATGCTAATGGTATGATTTTAAATTTTTTGCAAAAATAATTTTTAAAAAGACATAGGCAAGCAAAATTGCCTTTTTTGTTAAATCACGTCTTTTGGTATCTCGATAACGGAGAAATAACGAATTTATTGGAGAATAGCAAGCTTTAACTACTCCGGTATCCATTTTATCTCCTCTGCTCCCAGTTTTTGGGACAATATTCGTGCCAGTACGAACAAATAGTCGGAAAGCCGGTTGATAAATTTTAGCACACGGCCGTCGAAAGGCGTGTTTTCGTGCAGCAGGGTGCATTGCCTTTCCGCCCGTCGGCAAACGGTGCGGGCGATATGACAGTATGACACGCTAGGGTGCCCGCCCGGAAGAATGAAATGTGTCATCGGTGGCAAAGAGACTTGCATTTCATCGATTTGTTCTTCCACATATTCGATATCGAAGTCCGATATTTCCGGATGGGCAGTGCGTTTTTTCGCCTTTTTTGAGCTGTTTTTTGCAGGGTCGGTGGCCAAAATCGCACCAATGATAAAAAGTTTTTCCTGAATTTTTATCAGAGATTTCTTGAGCGAGGCATCCATTTCCTGGTCCCGGAGCAGTCCGAGCCATGAATTCAACTCGTCCACCGTGCCGTAGCTTTCGATACGAATGTGATGTTTCTCGATCCGGGTACCTCCGATAAGTCCTGTAGTGCCGTCATCGCCGGTCTTGGTATAGATTTTCATGGAGTATCTTTTTCCCTTCCCTTCGAACGGTCGTATCCCTCCATAAACTTTCGGTCTTTGCGGCGGTTCGATTTTCGTCTGTTGCTGAACGTTATAAATAGGTATACTACAAAAAGTATCCCCAAAACGGCGTAAATCGTGTATTTGTCCATCTCCTAAATTTTATTTTGAAGATACGAAATCAAATCCTGATCCTAAAATGTTCTTCCGCTTGTTCTTGCCTGAAAAATATGGCTCCGCAGTAAAATAGGTCCACGGTCACGGTGGTTTTGGGATGGTTTTTTAATTTTTCCCAGAGGGATAAATGGGCGCGGTTTTCATGGATGCCATCTACGAGCAATAGGCTGTCATTATGGATATTCTTTTCAAGGGATGTCGGGTTTTTCAATTTTCCAGCTACCGTGGATTGTGCGTTCACCAGTTTCTCGGCTTCGGACGGATGGGCAAATAGGATGTCGAAGGGTCCGTTTTCGAATTGGATGGATGGAAATTGTTGCCGCATTTGCTTTTCGATTTGCTTTTTAAGCGCCTCGTCGCTGTCGGGAAGTCTTACGCGCTCCGCTCCGAAATAGGCCACACTTTTAAATAGGATGTTCCTGGATTTCTGACGGAAATATTCCGGCTTAGTGTACAGACATTTCGTTACATAGTTAAAGATAAAAGGGGAGTGGACGCCGTGTTCGTTGGTGGCGGTCAGAAGGAATTTCAAGTAGGGTAGGGGTGTTCGCAAGGGATAGGACTATTTTTATGTAGCTACTTTTTGAAATAATTAGCGTTTTTAGATTTGTTTTCGTGTTGGTTCCATTCTTTGGAAGTGCTTTTTGTAATTGTTGCTGGTTTATCGTTCGTTTTTGGGCTGGTTCGAATCTTAGAAGGTTCTCTCTTTAATCTACAGAATTCCCCGATGCTCTGGGTTGGAGGTTTTAGAGGAAAGTTTGAAAACAGATGGTTCTCATAAAATGTTCCAACTTTATTCCATCGAATACCTCGATGGCTCTGCCTCGAGGAATATTTATTCGTTGTCATCTCTTAGCTTGTTTTGTTGCTAGTTCGAACCTTTTTTCGAGTACTTTTTGTCCGAAGCGGATGGCGCTGACCTTCAACCTTCCACGATGGCCGCCAACTCGAACCAGCGTTCGGTCTTATCGTCGATGTTGCTTTCCAATTGGCCCAATTCGATGGACAGTTCCTCGATTTGCTCCCCCGTTAGCGAAGTATCGGCGAACTTCTGCTGGGTTTCCTTTTTCTTTTTTTCCAATTTTTTGATCTCTTTTTCCAGATTTCGATATTCCTTTTTTTCTTGGTAGGTGAGCTGTTGTTTGGAAGCGTTATCGGAACCTCCGGAGTTGTCGGAATTTCCATAATTGTTGGAATCGCCGGTATTGCTTTGATGACCAGTACTGCCGCGATTACCGGCGTCATCGGTCTCGGAACCATCCTTACGGTTTGCCTTTTCCTCACGCTCGGCAATGACCTTGCTGTCCTCGTAAGCCCGATAATCGGAATAGTTCCCCGGAAAATCCTCTACCACGGCATCTCCCCGGAATACGAAAAGGTGGTCGACAATCTTATCCATAAAATAGCGGTCGTGCGATACGACAATCAAACATCCCGGAAAGTCCAATAAAAAACTTTCGAGCACGTTCAGCGTCACGATGTCGAGATCGTTGGTCGGCTCGTCCAAAATCAGGAAATTCGGATTCTGTATCAATACCGTACACAGGTACAGCCGTTTACGCTCCCCACCGCTAAGCTTGTCCACAAAATCGTATTGTTTTTTCCGATCGAAAAGAAAGCGTTCGAGCAGCTGCTGGGCGGAGATTGTGCGGCCTTTTTTCAGGGGAATGTAGTCCCCAAAATCCCGGATGACATCGATGACCTTCTGGCCCGGCTTGATGTGGATGCCCGCTTGGGTGTAGTAACCGAACTTGATGGTGTCGCCGACCACGACCTTGCCTGCATCGGGACTGTCCGCGCCGGTGATGATGTTCAGAAAAGTGGACTTGCCCGTGCCGTTTTTGCCGATGATGCCGACCCGTTCGCCTTTGGTGAAGGTGTATTCGAACTGGTCGAGAATCGGTTTGTCGGGGTAGGATTTGGAAATTTTATGCAGCTCCAAAATCTTGCTGCCCATCCGTTCCATATTGATTTCCAACTGCACCTCGTGTTCCTTGCGGCGCTGGCTGGCCTTTTCCTTGATGGTCTGGAAGTCGTCGATGCGCGATTTGGACTTGGTGGTGCGGGCCTTGGGTTGTTTGCGCATCCAGGCCAGTTCTTTTTTGAACAACTGCTCCGATTTGTGCTGCTCGGCGGCTTCCTGCTCAATACGGGCCTCCTTTTTTTCCAAATAATAGGAGTAATTGCCTTTGTAGGAGTAAAGCTGGCCGTTTTCCAGCTCGATAATTTCATTGCAGACCCGCTCCAGGAAAAACCGGTCGTGGGTGACCATGAACAGGGTCATGTTCTCCCGCGCGAAATATTCTTCGAGCCATTCGATCATCTCCAAATCCAAGTGGTTAGTGGGTTCGTCCAATATTAGCAGGTCCGGTTTATTGATCAAGGCATTGGCGAGGGCGAGACGTTTCTTTTGTCCTCCGCTGAGTTTTCCTACCTTGGCATTCAGGTCTTCCAACTTGAGTTTAAAAAGGATTTGCTTGTAGAGTGTCTCAAAATCCCACGCATTGAAC
>JBAUIP010000377.1:0-7588 GCA_049683055.1 Pricia sp. | reverse complement strand
GCTCAAATTCGATTTTCTCGGTGCCCACAACGGATACAGATTGCAAAAAGTTCGGATAAAAAGGATTAACTAGCAAATTGTGTTCCTCCGGAAAACTGGATAATGGCATCCTCGCCGAAGGTACTTTAATGCACAATGACTGTCTTGTCTTGGCCCAATAGCTTCCGAACTCTTTGGTAGCGTTAGAATGCGGCCTACTTCGCCAATCCCGGGGCAGGTCATTTTGATCAAGTTCGGGAATCCTGTTTTCCAGCTTCAGCTCGGCCATCGTAAAATTGCCTTTGGCCGCCTGTCGTCCCATAATACAATATATCTCGAAAAGTGCCAAGCTTCTCGTGCTGCTACAATAGATTAAGGGCACGTTGTTATGGTTCCATCGCCCTCCTTTCGGCCCGAATCCCAAGGGAAGTCGGCCTTTTAAATTTTCGTACACCCTAAAATACCGCATATTACATATAAATACCCCATGAAATAGCCTCTAGAGCTTCGTCAACAGTTTCGGTACCATAGGGATCTTTTAGCATGTCGAGTGGTCGTCGGTCGCCAAGCGCATAATTTTCGGTCGCCAACCAATCTAAGAAATCGGCCTCGTTACCGAAGATACGAACGCCTTTTGCAATAATTTCGTCGATATCTAATATGATTTTGGCCCGAAGAATACCGATTTCGGTTTGGGACTTTTTCCATCGGGTGATGGTGGAGGCATCAACGTGTAAAAAATCGGCCAAGTCTTTTTGTCGAAAGCCCAAAAAGTCGATCAGGGCCACGATATCTTTATAGAAAAGAGTAGGAACGGCAGTCTTATCTTTGAGGATATTTTTAAGAAAATAAAAATTATCGCCCGACACCGGCACCTCGGCGACTATCTTATCTTCACTCCGTATTCGTATGGTTTCTTCTTTTACCTCATTGGTTTTTGAGTTTTTCTTATAGGGCCTGCTCTTTTTCATGATATTGCATATTCAATTAATAAAATTGAAAACGCAATTTACGATTTATTTTTGAATTACGCACCTAACCCATATTATTTTTAGCGGATATCCATTTCGCCATATACTTAGTTCCCATCATGCTATGGTGCATCAACATGGCTCCGATAAAGTTTCTACGGCGATGTTTTGACAGGTTATTTTCGATTTCGCTGATAGATTGGGATAGTTTAGAGCTCAAACTGTCCTTATTGTAAAGGGAATTGATGATGGCGATTCCATTCTCTTGGGATGCCCTCCAAACCTTGGGATTTTGGTAAAGCCGGACGGCCGCTTTGGCAAATTCTTCAGCGGTGTTCTCTATGGCACCGCCCCACGGGAGGCCGGAATGCATACCTTCTGCCCCGATGGATGTAGTTATGGAAGGCGTTCCGGTCTGCATCGCATCCACCAGTTTACCCTTGATGCCCGCTCCGAAGCGTAAAGGAGCAAGGTTGACCCTGGCTTTGCGCAGTACGTCCTTCACATTTTCCACCCATCCCAAGACGTGAAAGTGCTCTCTCGGACTGTTCATTTGTAGGATGTGCTCCGGAAGATAGGCTCCGTAAATATTCAGATGGACCTCTGGAAGCTGTTTTTGAATTAATGGCCAAATTTTCTTTTTGAGCCATAGGATTGCGTCTACATTGGGAGCGTGTTTCCCGTTACCGATACAAACAAAATCCTTCCTGTCTTCAAGGGATGGCCATTGCTGAATGGTATCGGCATCCAGGGCATCGAGCATAAAAGGAAGGTGCAGCAACAGCCGACTGTCGATTTTCAGGATGGTGCCCAACAGCTCCATTTCGTAACTGGAAATGATTAGCGAGAGGTCACAGCGGTAGATACTGGCCATCTCACGTTTGGTTAAATCGTTTTGGAGCCAGGCACTAACGACAGGGGATTCGTAGTCCATGGAATCGTCCCTCAAGTCAAACTCGGTCGGAAACATTGGTTTGAAATTACTCGAGTTATTTTTGGCAAGATGGATTGTCCCAGTTTTCTCCACATCGGTATTTGGATGCTTTGCGTCAAGAAGCGCTATGTTCTGTTTGACAAGCATTTCTCTCGTCTTTCTGAGGGAGTGCAGGTCTTCGGTATCCAGTATCCGTAGGGCATCGGGAACAAATTCCGCTACGCGCCACCCGAATTGCTCCTCGGTCAGAAATCGGTCGAAGACCACGATTTGGGGATTTAAGTCCTTCACAAATGTGTCGAAACCGGAATCGTTGAGTTTGATGGAAACTTCTTCGATACCATATCCTTCCAATTCCATAGATTTCGCTGTTTTCGCAGCAGTTGAAGCAAAAACCGTTCGGTATTTTTGGTTTTGGAAATAGTCGAGTAATTGTGATATCCTGTGTCCGGCAGCGGTGGATGCCGGTTCGGGCCAAGTAAATCCTATAAACAGTACAGTTTTTTTCGGCATAGGGACACTGGTATTCGATTCGATACTTTGATAAGCTATATCTTAAGGTCTCGATTGCGCTCAACTTTACGCGAGGGCTACCGAACCAATTGATATTATTCTCAGGTTAAGAAATTCAGTACGCAATGCCCCATCTAGCCGATTGGCACCCACACTTCATGTAATCCTACCCAATCAACGCCTCCTTCAAGATCGTAACCGGATGAAGTGCCTTCCTTTTCGTACCATCGTAAATCTGGTGCCGGCAACTTGTGCCGTTTGCCGATATGATGGTATCTTCCGGGGATTTCCGGACGGCAGGGAAAAGTTTTAGCTCCCCCACCTGCATACTGACATCGTAATGCTCTTTTTCATAACCGAAAGAACCCGCCATGCCGCAGCATCCGGAGGGAATGATTGAAACGGTATAGTTTTCAGGTAAATTGAGCACGTCGAAGGTCACCTTTTGGTTGCTCAGTGCCTTTTGGTGGCAGTGGTTATGAATCTTAACTCTTTTCGGCTCCTTGGTGAAGTTTTCTCTTGTGATTTCCCCTTTTTGGATTTCTTGGGACAGGAATTCCTCCAACAAAAAACTATTGAGGGCAATGGTATTAGTGGTTTCAGGGTCGGCCGAAAAGCGTTTATACTCGTCGCGGAAGGTCAAAATGGCCGATGGCTCCAATCCGATGACCGGATGCCCCTTATCCGCAAAAACTTTCAGCTTTGGAATATGTTTTAAAGCCAACCTCTTGGCCTGTTTTAAAAAACCTTTGGAGATATAGGTCCGCCCGCTTTCCCCATAAAATAGTTCCACCTCATACCCCAAGCGGGTCAATAATTCGATGGCGTCCTTACCGAGTTCGATGTCCAGATATTGGCTGAACTCATCGATGTACAAGATTACCTTTTTCTTCGTTATATCATTCTGTTTTTTAAATGATTCCAAATGCTTATCGAAATCAAAACTCGAAACCATCGGAAGACTTCTTTTATCCGCCACTCCCGCAGATTTTTTCAATAATCCGCTCAAAAAGCGAGAACCGTAGACGGCGTTGGTGAGTCTCGCTACTTTGCTGCCCAGCCGGTTCAACTTGGTATTATAGGCAAACAACTTGTTTCGCAGCGGATAACCGTTCGCCTCTTGATATTGATAGAGAAACTCCGCTTTAAGAGTGGCCACGTCGACATTACTGGGACATTCACTGCCGCAAGCCTTACAGCTGATACACAGATCGAATACTTCTTTCAGCTCTTTTTGGTCGAAACGGTTTTTGGCATCCGAAACGGTCAGGAATTCCCGAAGGGCGTTGGCCCTACCGCGTGTAGTGTCCTTTTCATTTTTGGTGGCGTGGTAGCTCGGGCACATCGCCCCGCTCATATGCTCGGTCTTCCGACAGTCCCCACTACCGTTGCATTTTTCGGCCGCCTTGAGGATGCCCTCACTGTCCGAAAAATCCAACAAGGTCTTGATTTCCGGCTCGTGACGGTCAATTTCGTAACGTAGGGATTCATCCATCGGGTAGGCGTCGACAATTTTACCGGGATTGAAGATATTCTGGGGGTCAAAGTAGCTTTTGATGCGACGTAGCAATTCGTAATTGGCCTGGCCGATCATCAGGGGGATAAACTCCGCCCGTACGATACCGTCACCGTGTTCACCGCTGAAAGAGCCCCGGTACTTTTTTGTCAACTTCGCGACATCGGTGGTAATTCCCCTGAACATTCCCACATCGGCGGATTGTTTCAGGTTGAGAATGGGACGCAAATGTAGCTCCCCGGCCCCAGCATGGGCATAGTAGACCGCCTCTTGGTCATAGCCTTTCATAATTTGGGTAAACTCCGCGATAAAATCCTTTAAATCTTCCAAAGCAACGGCGGTATCCTCGATACAGGCGACGGCCTTGCGGTCGCCGACCATATTGCCAAGCAGTCCGAGTCCCGCTTTTCGAAGTTCGATAGCCTTGTTGATATCGGTTGCCCTAAGAACGGGATTCGCATAGCTGAGTCCGGATGCCGCTATAGTAGCCTGTAACTCCCCTAGTTGCCGTTCCAAACCTTCCTCCGTGTGCGCCTTGACCTCGAGCATCAAAAGGGCTGCAGGATCGCCTTCCACAAAAAAGCGGTTTTTGAGCTGTTCTCGATTGTTCTTGGTGCAATCCAGAATCACCCGGTCCATCATCTCGCAAGTGTGCAGGCTATGCTCCATCACAGGTGCCACATCGCTAAGGCAATCCTCCAATGTTACGTAATGGGTCACCACCATGGCGGCAAGTGCGGGCGGAAGGTCGTCTAGCTGCAAAGTGATTTCGGTGGTAAAGGCCAGCGTTCCCTCGCTTCCGCTAAGCAGTTGGCAGAGATTGAAATCGGCATCCACCTCTCCGAAAATACGATTTTGCAGAAGTTCGTCTACCGCGTATCCGGTATTTCTGCGGTGGATTTGAGATTTTGGAAATTCAGATTTTATCTCATCCTGTATACCCTTGTCCGATAACTCTTTGAATACATTTTTATAAATGGATGCTTCAAGTGTATTTTGCTCCATTTTATCTTTTAGTTCCGCCTTCGAAAGGGACTTGAATTCCCCCTCGCTCCCGTCGGAAAGGATGCATTTTAGGGAAACTACCTTATCCCGCGTGACCCCATATTGAATCGACGTAGTACCCGAGGAATTATTGCCGACCATACCGCCGATCATACAGCGGTTCGAGGTGGAGGTGTTCGGACCGAAGAACAATCCATAAGGCTCAAGATACCGGTTCAACTCGTCACGGATGACTCCCGGTTGAACTGTTATTTGTTTTTTCTCTTCGTCCAATTGTATGATTTCCGTAAAATGCTTGGATACATCCACGACGATGCCCTCGCCCACGCATTGACCTGCCAAGGAGGTACCGGCGGTACGGGGAATAAGTCCTGTGCCATGTTTGCCGGCAAAAGCTATGAGCTTTTTAATATCCTCCTTATTTTTGGGAAATGTAACCGCCAAGGGCGTTCTGCGATAGACGGAAGCATCGGTCGAATATAGTGCTTTGGAGAGGCTATCCGTTACCAGACGGCCTTGAAGGGACTTGCCGAGCTCGAGAAGTAAATTTTTTTCCAAGGGTAAGCAATTTTGATTGCAAAAGTAAGTTTTTATGGATGAAGGGGGATGTGAAACCACGTCCTTTTTACGGCCTGAAAGAGAAATATAGCACCCTAAATAGAGGTTTTAGTCTAGAATTTGGATACAATATAAATCGAACCAAAAAACCATGAAAATTTCAAAAATTATACTCTTAGTAGGCATCTGTGCTTCCTTTTCCGTCGCCACAGCGCAAGAAATATCCGATAACGCGATAGGACTCCGCCTAGGGGACAGCGATGGTTTCGGGGCCGAAATCAGTTACCAACGACTGTTGGGGCGCTACACCCGAGCCGAAATCGACTTGGGATATCGGGACAGCCGGGAGCATGATGCCATTAAACTGACCGGACTATACCAATGGGTACATTCCATTGACCGCGGATTCAACTGGTACTACGGTTTCGGGGCGGGCATTGGAAGTGTGGACTTTGAGCCGGTACTTAACGAAAATAATCCCAATGTCATCGAAGAGTTGGATGGAGGATTCTTTGCCTTGTTTGCCGGTGATATCGGCATTGAATACAATTTTGATATTCCGGTGTTAGTTTCCTTGGATATCCGTCCGGAATACGGCGTCGTCGGTTTCGCCAACTTCGACAACCGTTTTAATTTCGACATCGCCCTCGGCGTAAGGTACCAGTTCTAGTGGATTAGCGTACATCTGGACACAATTCTCAAATTGGCCGGAGATAGCCTATAATATTAGTGCCCTGACGCCCTTACAAATAATTCCAGTTGGAGCATAAAGCGATTGACGATCAAATGTTAAGCGCTTTTTTTTGTTGGTTTATATACCTACATTTGCACGCTCAAACTTGAAATAATGAAGAAAATTCTTTTATCCTTAAGTATAATTGCCGGCCTTGCGGCCTGTAATCAGCAACCGGAAGGCTTTACCCTTCAAGGCAACCTTACCGGTGATATCGAGAACGGCACACAGGTTTTTCTAAGGACCATTGGTGAGAACAACCAACCGGTCGATATAGATACCGCCAAGGTCGAAAATGGCAAGTTCACCTTCACCGGTACGGCCGACACTATGGAGCTGAACTATTTGTTTATTGATCAACTGCCCGGGTACACTGCGGTTATCCTCGAAAACGGCGAAATCAACCTCAAGGCGCAAAAAGATAGTCTTGGCATGGCCGAAATCACCGGTACGCCCCAAAATGAAATCTTCGCCGATTTTAGGGACCAATCCCACGAATTGACCAACCAAGCACAGTCCATTCAACAGGACATGCAGCAGGCCAGTATGAAAAAGGATTCCGCCACTGCAAACTCACTCCGCGACGAGATGATGGAATTGCAGGAGGAATACAAAAATTTCAATATCGAGTACATCAAAAGTCATCCCGATGCCCTGATTTCCGCCCTTTTGATCGGTCAGGCCTTAGGAACTGGTGCCATCGATGCTGAAGAGGCCCAAGGCATGTATGATAATCTATCCCCTGAAATCAAGAAAACCAAGGCGGCCGCCACGATTCAAGAACAATTAGAGGGACAGAAACAGGCCGAGGCCAATGAAAAGAATGTTTCCGTAGGGGCCAAGGCTCCAGAATTTACCGCTCCCACTCCCGATGGCGGCGAATTGGCACTCAACGATGCTTTGGGCAAGGTGACCCTGGTGGACTTCTGGGCCGCTTGGTGTAAACCCTGTCGTTTGGAAAATCCCAATGTGGTGAAGGTCTACGAAAAGTATCATGATAAGGGCTTGAACATCGTCGGCGTTTCGCTTGACCGTACCGAGGAAGCATGGAAAAAAGCGATTGAAGAAGACGGTTTGAATTGGCAACACGTATCCCACGTCGCTTATTTTAGCGACCCCATTGCCAAATTGTACAATGTTGATGCTATCCCCGCTGCTTTTTTATTGGACGAAAACGGAGTGATAGTAGCAAAGAATTTGCGTGGGCCCGCCCTCGAAGAAAAAGTGGCGGAGATGCTGAATTAGGTCTCGACTGCGCTCGACCTGACAAAACCGACTGCGCTTGTACCGAGTTCAGCCGAGGTGCTCGACCGAAACAATCCGACCGCGCCCGTGATTATCGTAGTTGAATTACCGGACCTGATCGACCGGACTACGCC
>JBAUIP010000376.1:0-1675 GCA_049683055.1 Pricia sp. | reverse complement strand
TCCCAGACCATCGGCCTCTGGTTTTCCAATTTCGAGTTCAACGCCGGATTGTACAATGGCATCAAACAAATCGCCATCGCCTTCGACGGCAAACCTTGGGAGCTGATCAAGACCTACGGAAAAATCACACCGCTATTGACCGTTCTGGCCGTACTGCTGTTCACTTTTCTCCGAAATAACCAGCGATTATCCGTTTTGACGACCTCTATGCTATGGGTCTTGACCCTGTATTATTTGCTCTCGGCCACGGTGCATCCTTGGTATATCATCTTTTTGGTTTTTTTGAGCGTCTTTACCGAATACCGGTTCGCCTTGGTTTGGTCAATGGTCGTGGTGCTGAGCTACTTTGCCTATTCCAACCCTACTTTTACCGAAAACCTGTGGCTGCTAGCCATTGAATATTTGGCCGTATACGGATTCTTGTTTTACGAAATATTCAATCCAAAACGGCAAAATCCGATTTTTCAAAAAAATTAAAGCCTGAATGGTGTAGTTTCGATGTATTCTTGTACATTTGGATGCAATGAAAGGTCTAACAGACATATTCCGGTCTGAGGGATGCTTCTCTCCCATCCGTCCATCTTCCCGCCGTCGCCCGTAAGGGTACGTACAACTTCTATGGAAATAGGTGAGTCCATTTCCGCACAACTCCGAAAATTTGTTATTTACCGTTAAATTGTCCTAGCAATGGAAATTGTAATTGCTAACGAATCCCATTTTAAATACGCTGAAACTATTTGCGACACCATCGCCGAATCCGCCCAGGTACGCGGTACCGGTATAGCAAAACGTACGCCAGAATACATCCGAAAAAGGTTGCAGAACGGGAATGCGGTCATCGCTTTGGATGGGGAACGCTTCGCAGGCTTCTGCTATATCGAAGTCTGGGGACATGAAAAATTCGTGGCCAATTCGGGCCTTATAGTTCATCCGGATTATCGGAAGCAGGGCCTGGCCAAGAGGATAAAAAAGCGGATATTCGATTTGTCGAGGGAAAAATTCCCAGAGGCCAAAATTTTTGGCATCACCACCGGATTGGCTGTCATGAAGATGAACTACGAACTGGGCTATAAACCGGTCACCTTCTCGGAACTGACCGATGACCCCGAGTTCTGGAAAGGATGCCAGACCTGCAAGAATTTTGACGTACTCACGCGAACGGAACAGAAAATGTGTCTCTGCACCGGGATGCTATACGACCCAAAGGCCCAACCTAAAAACGAGGCCGTGAAGAAGCCGGACAGTAAATCCTTTAAACGATTGAAGAGTATCAAGGAGAGCTTGTTTTTGAGGAAGCAGAAAAAAATAGAATAGCATTAATGGAATAGTATTTTACGAGCAGCGGGAATGCAGTTTGAGACCGGAAGCTATACTGCGACGACGCAAATTGTTGAGCTTTGGAGTACCGTTAACAGATTGCTTCGCTTTGCTCGCTATTGTTGCTGATAATAACCAGGTTCCCGACAGGTCGGGAATGAAAGACAAAACATGAAAAAACTAGTTTTAGCTTACAGCGGGGGGCTTGACACCTCGTACTGTGCCAAATATTTGAGCCAAGAAAAAGGCTTCGAAGTCCACGCCGTCAGTGTGAACACGGGCGGATTTTCCCAACAAGAAATTGCATCGATTGAAGAAAAGGCACTTCAACTAGGGGCGAGTTCGTATACTTCTATTG
>JBAUIP010000375.1:0-6326 GCA_049683055.1 Pricia sp. | reverse complement strand
CATAACCCTTTGATTGTTGCATTTGCAGCTCGGTGCTTCCAAAGATATCGGTTACGATTTCTTCGTCCAATTTCAAACACCGGTCCCCGAACCATTCCAGTCCGAAGGTGTGCCAAATTTCTTCGTTCAACCTGATTTGGGAGTATTCCACTTGGCATCCGAAAGGTACATCCGCAGAAACGGATTCGGTAACAATCCCACCGTTCGCCTCGGTCAGCTGAACCAACCTTCTTTCTTTTTCAACGGGAATCCAAGTTTCATATTCCCCTTCAAGCACTTGGGAGAACAGCGCATCGCTCTGATCGGCATCGAAACTCCATTTGATAAAATCGTCGTAATGGCCCCAAATATTCATTCTCAGGCATCCTTTGGCACGAGTACCGATACGATGTTTGATCTCCACTTTACCATCACGGAGCTTCACCCCGATATCGTCGTTCTTCAATTTGAGATAGTTATCCGTTCTGGTTTGCCTTGTCGCATTTTCCAGTCCATCGAACCAATCCTCGACCCGTTCGATACCGGGCCTAAAAAACCACCGTACTTCTTTCGTCTTGTGCATCCTCTTTAGCTTTAGAAGTTTTTGATATACGGTAAAGGAAAGAATTGTCTCGAAAGGAGCTAACCCCTATACCTCTAATTTTTAGCTGTAAACCTTATGAAGAACCGTTCTCATGTTTTACGTCTACCTCATAGCGCAAGACATCCTCGATATATACCATTTTGATAAAGACCATAATAACCGCAATCAGGGGAACCGCCAGAATAATCCCCAGGACACCGGTAAACAGGCCGAGCACCACTTGGGCGATCAACACCATGGCCATTGGAAGTGCGATCATCTTTTTTTGTATCAACGGGGTGAGCAGATTACTCTCGACCGCTTGGACGGCGATGTACAGCAACACGACATAAAGTGCCGTCATGGGACTGGCCATGAACGCCAGTAAAAAAGCAGGTATCAACGCCAGCAAGGGTCCGAAATTCGGTATAAAACTGATCAAGGCGGCAAAAATAGCCAGGGTAAGCGCCAAGGGAACGCCCAAGAGACTCAGTCCTATTCCGGTAAGCACCCCGACGATGGCCATCGAGAGCAATTTTCCCAAAAGCCATTTCTGCAACGTGTTGCCCATGACCTTCAAGACCTCATCGGCCCGCTCCCGTTTAGTCTTGGGAAACAAAACGACTATACCTCGCAAATAGGTATGGGGATTCACCATAAAGAATACGCCCAAAAACATGACGATGTAAATGGTACTGAGCATCCCCCCGAGCGAACCGAACAATTGCTTGATCTGGCCCTGTTCCGGTTGCAGATCCATTGCCTCGATCCTGCTTATGACGAAACTTCCGAACGAGGTACCCTCAATTTCCTTCAAGGTCTTGTCGGTAGCCTCCGGCAGCCGCTCTTCCAAAGAGGTGACCTGTTTCGAGATGCTCGGTGCCAGGGCAAAGGAAACCCCGACCATGATACCGATTACGAGCAACACGGAAACAAGCAGCGAGACATTTCTTTTTAACGGGGTCTTGGATTGGATGAATTTCGCGATGCCCGTAAAAAAGGCGGCAACCAAGATACCCGCCAGAATCAGGAGTATGACCCGAAATCCTTTGAGAACCAACAATAGCAATAGCACCGTCACCGACACGATGGCGATTCCCCGTAGTACCTTTCGGTTAAAATCGTTCGATAGTAGCGGGGTTTTGGGGTTATCGTTTTCCATTGATCCAGATTCTGAATATAGTTACTTTAAAAGTCTCGTTGGCAAACTTGAATCTTTCCGTTTCAAGTAAATAGCATTTTTAGGCTGAAGGATTTTTATGGTATGATTTCCAAGGCCAATTTTTTAAAGATATGCGGATTCGTCCGATGTTCCTAATGATACATCCTTTCGAATCAATAATCGGTTGGATAGTGGCCTTTGAGGTATTTAGCGAACGGGCTAAAAAAGGATTCTTTTCGGTCCCGGGTAGCGTCGCCACTTGTTCTATATTGGCCCAGAACACAAATCTGTGGACATGCTACAGAACTTAAAAATTTAAAGACCCTATTACTATGAACCTGAACATAAAAGGAAAAACGGCCATCATCACGGGTGCGGATTCCGGAATCGGAAAATCGACCGCCCATTTTTTAGCCGCCGAGGGAGTGAACCTCATACTTTCGGAAAAGGAACAGGATGGACTCGATGCCATCATCGAATCGCTCAAGGAAAAGCATGGTGACGGTATTAAAATGGCCGGCATCAGAGCGGATATTACCGTTAAAAAGGAAGTTGACGAACTCGCCGCCCAGGTCAAGAAAGATTTTGGCGGGGCTCATATTGTAGTGAATTCCGCAGGGGCCCGGGGCGCGGCAGGCGATTTTCTCAGCCTTTCCGACGACGATTGGCTCGAGACGATTCAGGTAGACCTTATGGGTGCCGTACGGATTGCGAGGGCATTTATACCCCAAATGCAGGAACTAGGATGGGGGCGAATGATCATGATATCTTCCGAGAATGCCTTTCAGCCTTATGAGGATGAGAGTCCGTACAACGCCTGTAAGGCCGGCATCATCAATCTTTCCAAATGTCTGTCCCGTGCCTATTCGAAGGAGAATATTCTGTTCAACTGTGTATCCCCGGCCTTTATCGAAACCCCGATGACCGATGCCATGATGGAAGAACTGGCCGATGAAAAGGATACCTCAACAGAAAAAGCGGTCGAATGGTTCGCCAAGAACAAGCGGCCGCAAATCGCCATGGAACGTCGTGGCAAACCGGACGAAGTGGGATCGACCATTGCCTTTTTGTGCTCCGAACATGCCAGCTTTATCAACGGAGCCAACATTAGGGTCGACGGAGGATCGGTCGAATCGGCCTTTGGATAATTAAATTTCCCATATAGTATGGTACAATGGCTCGGAATCGTTGCGGGAATCATAACTACTGTAGGTACCCTTCCGCAAATCGTTAAGGCTATACGTACCAGCAGTGTAGGGGATGTTTCGGTATGGACCTATGTCACTTTGGCCACGGGAGTGTTTCTTTGGACTTTATATGGAATACTGGAATCCGATTGGCCGATTATCATTACCAATGGAATCTCAACGTTACTGAATTTGTGGATGGTATTTCTCTGCCGGCGTTATAACGCTTAAGTCAATTTCAGATACTACGCGAGCGACAGCGGATACTCGACGGACCTACCAGAAAACGAATAACAAATGGATGAAACGGTGCTTTTGTGGTTCAAGAACGACTTGCGACTGCATGACAACGAGGCGCTGCACAAGGCGGTAGCCAGCGGCGCGAAGGTCTTGCCGGTCTATTGCTTCGATACCACCCTGTACCGACATTTGGAACTCGGTTTCCGAAAGACCGACCTCGTGCGGTTCCTTTTTGCCGGTCAATGTGTTTCCGATCTGCGCGAAAGCCTGCGGAAACATGGCGGGGACCTGAAAATTGTAGTCGGGAATCCAAGAGAGGAAATCCCCAATTTGGTAAAAGCGACCCGCTGCAAGCGTATTTTTGCGGAGCAGGAATATGCTACCGAAGAAATGGACATGGTCGAAGCGGTGAAGTCCGAATTGCCTGACGACTGCACGTTGAATTTGTCCTGGGGAAAGACGCTCTACCATATCGACGACATTCCGTATAGCATCGATAAAATTCCGTTGACCTCCAAGGCCTACCGGATCAACACCACCAAGAAGACCGAGGTGCGGTCCGCCTTTGAAATACCAAAGCAAATCAGTTTCGCCACCCAGCAAGAATGGGGCGAACTACCCGACCCCTCCGATGTCGGTCTTGACGCGGAATCGCTTGACAAGTTGCAACCCTATGTAGCGGGTGGGGAGTCGAAGGCCTTGGAAAGGCTACAGGAATACTCCTTCGGTTCCGAAGCGCTTACCAGCTACCGCTGGACCAGAAACCGCTCCCTAGGTATGGAATATAGTTCCAAATTCTCCCCTTATATGGCCTTGGGATGCCTTTCCCCCAGAACCATCTACCGGACGGTGAAGGAATATGAAAAGGAAATCAAGAAGAACCAGAGCACTTGGTGGCTCATCTTCGAAATCGTATGGCGCGACTATTTTACCTTCAAATTGATGCGGTTCCAAAACGAGGTTTATCGCACCGGGGGAATCAAAGGAAAGGAAACGGAGTTCGAAAATCCGCCCGAACTTTTTGAAAAATGGTGCCGGGGCGCAACCGGCATCCCCTTTATCGACGCCCACATGCGCCAGCTCAATACGACCGGATACATGAGCAACAGGGGCCGGGTCAACTGTGCCAGCTTTTTGATCCATGACTATAAGGTGGATTGGACCTGGGGTGCATCCTACTTCGAATCAAAACTTATCGATTACGATGTATCGTCGAACTGGCTGAATTGGCACTATCAAGCTTTTGAATCCTACTACACCAATCCCGTCCATCAAAGCCTAAAATACAAGGCTGGGGACTATATCAGGGAATACATCAAAGAACTATCCGAAGTGCACCACGCTTACATTCATGCCCCATGGTTGATGCCGAAAAAAAAGTTGGAACGGCTCGACTATCCGCATCCCGTGGAAATCCATAAAAAATGGCAGCGTTCCATTAACAATATCCAAAAGAAGGCGGAACCCACGCTAGACCTATAATCTTTAGAATGAGCAAGATAAAAGGGGCCATTTGTTGGGTTTGCGTTAAAATTAAAAGTAATTGATGTAAGGAATGCGGCGGATTGGGCGCACATTTGCCAGTATGGACTATAGCGTCCGAACTTTCACATATGAACCAATAATTTCGAGAACATGGCTGATACTACTAATACAACAGATACTACTGTTGCACAGATTAACGAAAACACAAGAAAAATTTCCCGGATATCATGGCCGGCGGTCTTTGCGGGTACCATTACGGCTATCGCCCTAATGTTTCTGCTGAACCTGCTCGGGCTGGGCGTCGGCCTGACCAGCATCGATCCGATGACGGAGTCCGATCCCTTTTCCGGTATCGGTACGGGAACGGCGATTTGGTGGATTCTTTCCAACCTCGCCGCGCTGTTTACCGGTGGACTGGTGGCGGCAAGAATGTCGGGTTACCCCAGTAATCTCGATGGTGCCCTGCACGGTTTCTTAACTTGGTCCCTTTATTTCATCATCGGTATTTTTACCCTGACCTCCGCCATTGGCGGCGCCCTGAACGGTATTGGAAACATGCTTTCGGGAATCGTCGGGGGAGGCGATGGCGAGAAAACGATCGTTCAAATCGACGAGGCACGAAAGTCCGGTGAAGAGCAGGCTATCGCTTCTTATGACAAAATCAAGCAGCAAATGTTCGACTTAGTGAATTCCGCCGAGCAATATGATGTACTGCCGGAGGATGCCTCGGAGGAGACCCGCGAATTTATGACGGAAACAAAACAGGAGCTGGATCAGATAAATCTTGAGAACGATATCGAGAATTTCTTTAACGACCTCAGTTTTAACCTCGACCAAAACGGGGACCTGAAAATCGAAACCGAAGGTTCGGAAGACTATTTTAACAAAGAGGAAGTCAAGAACTATCTCACCGAGAACACCGAGTTGAGCGATGAGGAAATCGAGGGTGTAGTCAACAAATGGGAACAAAGAGTGGAAAATACAGTGGACAAAGTCGAGAAATACTACGCGCAAACCAAGGCGAAGGTGGTAGAGTACAGCGATAAGGCCTCCGATGCCGCCGGAACTTTTTCCATTGTCGCCTTTCTGATTCTCTTATTGGGTGCCGGTGCCGCTCTTTTCGGAGGCGTTTCAGGCTCTCCCGACTACAAGGTATTGGTCGACGAAGAACGTACCCAACGTAGGAACACGACAACCAAAGTGAAGTAAATATCATTTTATATGGGCTTCTGCCCGATACATAATTATTAATCTTAAACAGAACCAATATGTCTTTAGTCACAATTATTTTGAACATTCTATTACCACCTTTGGCCGTTTTTATGACCCACGGTTTGGGTACCACATTTTTGATAAGCGTAGTACTCACCATCCTCGCATGGATTCCCGGGGTTATTCATGCCTTTATCGTGAACTCCTGATATAGAAAACGAACGACAGCATTGGTTTCATCGGTCGTCTTCCATAGAGTCGTAACCGGCCTTTTCGATTTTATGAAACTAGGTGGATTATTACAATAAAACCACGCTTTTGGAGGGTGGTTTTTTATGAGTTCCGATCAAAATCCTATTTAAAAAGGGGGAATGTTTAGCTTATTTGCCACATTATATGCTACGATTCCCACGTAGAATGGTTAGGATTAAATTTTGGGTGGATAGGTTTCAGCGCTAGTTATTGTTCTATATAGCTT
>JBAUIP010000374.1:0-7826 GCA_049683055.1 Pricia sp. | reverse complement strand
ATTTGTATCTGATACTCTGTCATAATCTCTTAAGTTATAGTGCTTTTTAAAGATACTTTAAATTCTAATAGCAGTACGTGCGAACAGCGAGTTATTCTTACCGATGCTTCGCATAATGCCTCCATTTCTCGATACAGGCAGTCATATCTTCGGGAATTTCGGAATCGAATCGCATTTTTTTTCCGGTCTCAGGATGTACAAATCCCAAAGTCTTGGCGTGCAGTGCCTGTCGGGGCAAAATCTTAAAGGCGTTATCGACGAACTGCTTGTATTTGGTGAAGGTAGTTCCCTTTAGAATTCTATCGCCGCCGTAGCGCTCGTCATTGAAAAGGGTATGCCCGATGTGTTTCATGTGAACACGAATTTGGTGGGTGCGCCCAGTTTCCAATTGACAAGATACCAAGGTCACGTAGCCCAAACGTTCGATAACACTGTAATGGGTGACCGCATCCTTTCCCTCGTCCCCTTCGGGGAACACCCGCATCTGCAACCGGTTTTTAGGGTTGCGGGCGATATTGCCTTCCACCGTACCGCTATCATCCTTGATGTCGCCCCAGACGAGGGCGATATATTCGCGCTCCGAAGTTTTGTCGAAAAACTGTTTGGCCAGATGGGTCATGGCGGTCTCGGTCTTGGCGACGACCAGCAATCCTGAGGTATCCTTATCGATACGGTGCACCAAGCCCGGGCGTTCATTGCTGTTGTTGGGGAGGTCGGCCTTCCCGCCGGGGAGGTTTTCCATGTGGTGCAGCAGGGCGTTGATCAAGGTACCGGAATAATTACCGTGACCGGGATGCACCACCATGCCTGCCGGTTTGTTGACGACCAGCAATGCATCGTCTTCATACACGATATCTAAGGGAATGTCCTCGGAAACCAGTAGAAATTCATGGGGAGGATGCTCGAACATTACTTTTACCTCATCCCCTGGTTTGACCTTGTAGTTCTGTTTGACCGCCGCGCCGTTGACCCAGACATGACCGTCTTTGGCCGCTTGCTGGATTTTGTTCCGTGTGGCGTACTCGATAAAATTCATTAGGAATTTGTCGACGCGAAGGGGTTCTTGACCTTTTGCCGCTACGAAGCTGTGGTGCTCGTACAGATTGTCATCGTCGTGACCGTTTTCGTCGCCGTCCGCATCCAGAGTTTGCGCATTTTGGACATCCAACTCGCTGTCCGGACCGTTTTTGGAACGACCATAGTCCTCGTTATCCTTACCGCTTTCAGATTGCATCGGTTATTGGGATTCTGATTGCACCCGCGCCTGATCGGGAATGGTGCCGTTGCCGCAGACCAGTTCTATCTTGGAAGTCTTGGGCAGCTTATCGCCCGGTTTGATCTGCTTGCCTTTGTGTTTGATATAGTACACCATATCCTTGCCTAACTGGTCGATGTAGGTGGTACGCTGCACGTCGAGGCCCACGGCACGCAACATGGAGGTCGCATTGCGCTGGGTCACCTGGATGATATTGGGTACGGTCACTTTTTTATATCCGGATGGATTTACGGTAAGGTAGATTTTCCGGTTTTCCTTGACCTTGTTGCCCGCTGGAGGGTCTTGTTCAATGATGGAAAAGCGCGGGTAGTCAGGATTGAAATTGGCGGAATCCAACACCTCGAACCTGAGATTTGCTTCCTCGACGGCCTCGCGCATATCGGGTACGGACATCTTCCCGAAATCCGGTACTTCAACAAATTCACCGTGGTTTGTAGTACTGTTCAGCCACCGCAGTGCCAGAAAAATCAGTAAAATGGTCACCAATAGCGCTAGGCCCAATTGAATTAAGAAAACCTTGCTCGTTATAAATCTGAAAAAATTGCGCATTTGGGTGTGATTAACGGGACAAATATAGTGAACTCGTGCTGACTTTTTCCTTTACCTAAGATTTATAAAGTCCAATAAAAAGTCAGAATAAGTTCCATCTTTACTATCCTTTTTTGATTACTTTCGAGAACCGAACGCATTCTGTTCGAGATGAGTTCGCAGTAAGTTCTATACCAGCTAAACGATACTATGAAGAAAAATATTGCCATCATCATGGGCGGCTATTCCAGCGAGTTCGCAATTTCGTTGAAAAGTGGTTCCGTGGTGTATGATCATTTGGATAAAAACAGGTTCAATCCCTATCTCATCCATATTAATAAGGAAGCTTGGGTCTATGTGGATGAGTCCGAAACCGAACATGCCGTCAACCGTCACGATTTTTCCGTGGATTTAGAGGATGGCCGGCTGACCTTCAACTGCGTGTTCAACGCCATTCATGGTACGCCCGGGGAAGACGGGCTGTTACAATCCTATTTCCAGCTCATCGGGATGCCGCAGACCTCCTGCGGATACTATCAGGCTGCATTGACCTTTAACAAGCGGGATTTGCTCAGCGTACTGAAACCTTACGGAATTAAATCCGCACCCTCATACTATTTGAACCAAGGTGATACCATCGATGGGGATGCCATAGTGGCCAAGGTCGGCCTGCCCTGTTTTGTAAAGGCGAACCGGGCGGGAAGCAGCTATGGCATCACAAAGGTCTACGAAAAAAAGAACCTACAGGCCGCCATTGAAAATGCCTACAAAGAGGATGACGAAATCATCATCGAGGCCTTTTTGGACGGTACCGAAGTCTCTGTGGGGGTAATTACCTACAAAGGAAAAACCAAGGTATTGCCTATCACCGAAATCGTAACCGAAAATGATTTCTTCGACTACAAGGCGAAGTATGAAGGCCAGGCCCAAGAAATCACTCCCGCACGTGTTTCAAAGGAACAGGAAGCAAAAGTTTCCGAAATGGCCCAGCGTGCCTATGAGATTCTCAAAATGAAAGGTTATTCCCGTAGCGAGTTCATTTTTGTCGGCGACGAACCCTTTATGCTCGAAATGAATACCACGCCCGGCCTGACCACGGAAAGTATTCTACCCCAACAGGCCAAGGTCGCAGGTATTTCGCTATCGGAACTATTCGGGAGTGCTATAGATGAGGCCCTTAATAGTTAGGTTTTTAAAAAATCCAATGACGTAACTCAGGTCTCAAGCGAAGTTCGTACATTGTCTTACAAGTTAAAAACCTCGAGTCCGTAATTCCGAACCGGACCCATAAAAACGGATACACTACCCATAACTCCCTATTCAAAACTCCTAATTCGAAAAACATGAGACGCGCCATCTTTCCCGGATCCTTCGACCCCCTTACTTTAGGACATTCCGATATCATCCATCGGGGAATCACCCTTTTCGACGAGCTCATTATCGCCATAGGTATCAATGCCGAGAAAAAATATATGTTCTCTATGGACCAGCGGGTGAGGTTCATAAAGGAAGCCTTCGCCGAGGAACCCAAAATCAAGGTGCACACCTACGAGGGACTCACCGTTGACTTCTGTAAAAAAATGGAGGCCAATTTTATTCTAAGGGGCCTGCGCAATCCCGCGGATTTCGAATTCGAAAAGGCCATTGCCCATACTAATCGAAAACTCTCCGAAATAGAAACCGTTTTTCTGCTTACTTCTTCAGGAAAATCCTACATCAGCTCTTCCATTGTGCGGGACGTCATACGGCACGGGGGGGATTACACGGGACTGGTGCCCGACACGGTCCGAATTTCATAGGAGAATATCTTGGATCCCGATATTATTTTACATTCAATTGGACGTATCCAGCGGTTGGACGTATCCAGTTTGATTCACTTAAGATTGACAATTGTAGCCTGATTTACCACAGGTTGACTGATCGAGCCTGATTCATCAAAGGTTTATTGATCTAGCCTGATTTATCAAAGGTTGACAGATTCAGCCCGTTCCACCATAAGATGAAAGACCCAGCCTGATTAAATAACGGAACATAACCCAACACTTTTGAAAGTCCATCCTCTAGTACAGCCCAAATCTTTGAGCGCCAGCTTTTCCGAGTGAATAAAATCGTAAATATCAGTAATATTGACAAAATCATCCTCCCTAAAATACCATATTAACAAGAATAGACCTACTTTTATATTCCAACAACACTTACCACACCCACGCCTAGATTACACCACGTCTTTCGGCCCATTGACAACAAACCTTTAGATATATTCATAAACCGTATTACTTTAGTCAGAAATTACGACATCTATGCTGAAAGGTTCCCCCAAAACCGGCCAAAATTATCTAATTAGACAATTACCCACGGCTACCGTGTTTCTAAACGACAAATTGGAAGTCGTTCATGCTTCCGACCAATGGATCGAGAAATTTCGATTGAATCCGAAAACCGTATTCGGAACATCTATCGGTGATCTAGTCTCCAGCACAAGCCATACATGGGAACAGCTGTTGCAGAACTGTCTTTCAGGGGATAACGATGAAACGAAGGTATCCCTCAACTTGGATACCAATACTGGAAAAACCTGGTCCGAATGGACCTGTATCCCTTGGCATGACCAACATGGACGAATTATTGGACTGATCATACAGACCGAGGACGTTACGCAACGTAAATTTCTTAAGGAGCAGAACGGCATCCTGCAAAGACATCTGAAGGCCACCTCCGAAATTGGCAAAATAGGAAGTTGGGAATACTGCCTAAAGCAAGATCAACTGACCTGGTGCCCCATGACCCGTAAAATCCACGAGGTTCCCGACGATTTTGTCCCGACCGTCGATATTGCGGTAAACTTTTACAAAGACGGGCATAGCCGCAATACTATGGCGATGCTCGTACACGAGGCTTTGGAAAACGGCACCCCATGGAGCGAAAAATTACAAATCGTCACCGCTAAGGGCAACGATCTATGGGTGTTGTCCGCTGGAAGGGCCATTGTTGAAGACGGCGAACTACTTGGTTTCACCGGAACTTTCCAGAACATCCATGAACAGGTCGTATCGGAGTACCAGACGAAAAAAAGCGAACTCTTACTTCGTACGCTGGTAGATAACCTGCCACTCAATGTCTTCATAAAGGACACGGAATCCCGTAAAATTCTAGTGAATAAATCCGAATGCGACTACATGGGCGTAAAAAGATCAGATGAGCTGATCGGAAAGACCGACCACGAACTATACGATAAAGAGATTGCCGATATTTCGCGAAAAGAAGACCTCAAGGTTATGGAAACCCTAAAACCCATTTTGGGCAAGGAAACGACCAGCCGGAGGAAAAATGGGAAGACGACCAGCTTTCTTACATCAAAGATTCCCCTTTTGGACGACAGTGGAAAAGCCAGCGGATTGATTGGTATCAGCCTCGATATTTCAGAAATGAAACAAAAGGAGGAAGAGCTGCGCGACCTCGTCAATATGGCATCCCTTCAGAACAAGAAGCTGATCAATTTTGCCCATATCGTGTCCCACAACTTACGGTCCCACACCGCGAATTTTGCCATGCTGCTGGATTTTCTGGTACATGAAAAGGATGAATCGGAAAAGAAAAACATCCTCAACATGCTTACGGATGCCTCCGATAATCTATTGGATACACTTGAAAATTTGAACGAGGTGGTCGATATCAACACAAACGTCAATCTCGACAAGAAATCCATCCCTTTGAAAAATAAGATCGATACGGTGGCGAGCAACCTTTCAGCCTACCTTCGCAATCATGGAGCCCAGATTATCAACGAAGTAGGTGAATCTGACGAAATACGGGTCGTACCCGCGTATATCGACAGCATATTGATGAATTTTATTACGAATGCGGTCAAGTACAAAAATCCAGAACGAGATGCTCGAATCATCCTTCGCAGCAAGAAAGAAAAAGACTATACAGTGCTGTCAGTCATCGACAATGGACTTGGTATAGACCTCGAAAAATACGGCGACAAACTCTTCGGGATGTACAAGACATTTCACGACCATTCCGATGCTCGCGGAATCGGTTTGTACATTACCAAAAACCAAATCGAGGCCATGAACGGTAAGGTCGGTGTCGAGAGTGAGGTGGGGGTCGGCACCACGTTTAAGATACATTTCAATGAACAAAATAGCTAGTATTTGTATCATCGATGACGACCCGATTACCGTTTTCGGCATCCGCAAAATGCTGAGCTTGGTGGTCGATTGCGATAACGTAAGCTCCTACGCCAACGGTCAGCTTGCCTTGAACGGCATCAGGGCTGCCTTTGAAAAAACGCAAAACGTGCCCGAGGTCCTATTTTTGGACATCAATATGCCCATCATGGACGGTTGGCAGTTTCTTGAGGCCTTTATTTCCTTGCCCTTGACCCAAAAAGTCCGCGTCAACATCGTCACCTCGTCCATAGACCCGCTCGACCGGCAGAACTATGAAAAATACAGGAAAAAAACCGGGCATGTTTTGAGCTACAACCAAAAACCCATCCGTAAGGCGAATATCGAAACCATCACAAAGAGGGCTTAGCCCTTTGTCGACCAATAGGTTAGGGACGCGGGTTCTAATCTGCGCATTTTTAGTTTGCGAGAAGTTGGACGCCATTATCTTCCTGCCACCACCTTACAGGTTTTTCGACCGCTACCCCGTTTTTATGTAATTTTGAGGGATGCTAAGAATTCTCCAAAAATATATTTCGGCGGTCGGTATCCTGTTGCTGACCTGTTTTTTCATTGCCTGCGAAACAGAGGGTGAGGATTCGGCGGCCGATTTTCCCACGCATTTTGAACAAAGCGACTACAAAGAGACCGCTACTTACCTACAGACCATCGATTTTTATATCCGGCTGGCCAGGGAATATCCTGCCATCAACATCCAGACCATGGGGGAGACCGATAGCGGATATCCCTTGCACATCGTCACCTACAATCCCGATGGGGACTTCAATTTTCAGAAAATAGGGGATGAAAAGACCCTCATCCTCATAAACAACGGCATCCATCCCGGGGAACCCGATGGAATCGATGCCACCATGCTACTCTACCGCGATTTTGCCATCGGAAAACTAAAACCACCCAAACATACGGTTCTGGTTACCATTCCCATTTATAATATCGGAGGTGCCCTGAACCGTAACAGTAGTACCCGGGCCAATCAGAACGGGCCCGAAGCTTACGGTTTTCGCGGCAACGCCCTGAACTACGACCTGAACCGCGATTTCATCAAGGCAGATACCAAGAACACCCGTAGTTTTTACGATATTTTCCACCTGGTCAAACCCGATATTTTTATTGACAACCATGTCAGCAACGGGGCGGATTACCAATACACCCTGACCCACCTTTTTACCCAACACAATAAGCTTGGCGGTGAATTGGGGCAGTACTTGAACGAAGAAATGATGCCGGGATTGGAAAAGTCCCTCAGTGATGCCGATTGGGAAATCACGCCCTACGTCAATGTGTTCAACGAACCGCCCGAAACAGGTTTTTCACAGTTTATGGATTACCCCCGCTACTCCACCGGATACACCACATTGTTCAACACGTTCGGCTTGATGGTCGAAACGCACATGCTAAAGCCCTACAAAAAACGAGTGGAAGGCACCTACCAACTGCTGGAAAAAATGATTGCCATCGCCGAGATCGATTACAAAAAAATCCGTCGTCTACGCACCGAGGCTATACATCGCCATAAAGATTGGACGTTCTATCCTACCACTTGGGAAATCGATTCGAGCCGTACGACCATCTTAAATTTTAAGGGATATGCCGCGGATACCCTAACGAGCCAGGTCACCGGTCAGACCCGACTGAAATATGACCGGAACCGTCTTTTCACCGTACCGGTAGATTACCTCAATTACATGATGCCCGCCGATTCGGTGAGCATCCCCGAGGCCTACATCCTGAAAAAAGGATACAGTAAAATTTTAAACCTGTTGCAGCTTAATGGAATCAGCTATAAGACCTTTCAAAAAGACACGATGCTCACGGTCGAAGCCTATCAA
>JBAUIP010000373.1:0-10381 GCA_049683055.1 Pricia sp. | reverse complement strand
CGGCAATTATATTTTTGTAAACGACGTTAATCGCGGATTTCATGTTATCGATAATAACGACCCGATGTCCCCAGAGAATATCGCATTTATCAAATTAGAAGGGAATTATGACATTTCTATCAAAAACAACCGGCTCTTTGCGGACAGCTATGGTGATTTGGTGGTTTTTGACATTTCGGATTTCAAGAATATAAAGCTGATCAACCGATTGGATGATGCCATTTTCGAAAGCTACAATTTTACTTCTCCTGTCTATGTAGAGTGGCCACAGGCCGATTTTTACGAATACGGGGATATCAATTATGAAACGGATGCCATTGTTGGATGGGAAATCAGGACCGAAAGGAGATTGCGCTCCGAGATGGAAAGTCTAATGCGATGCGATAATTGTTCTTTTGATGGCTTTGCGTTGAGCAATTCGGAAGCTGCAGCAGCCCCTACCGGCCCATCGGCGTCCGTGACCGGCCAGGGAGGGTCTTTGGCGCGCTTTAAAATCGTGGACGACTATCTCTATGCCGTAGATTACAGTAACATCAATATTTTCGATATATCCGACTTAGAAAATCCGAAAGCTTTAGAGGATGTACATGTGGGCTGGGATATCGAAACTATTTTCAACCAAGGCGACATTCTTTTTCTGGGAGGTAGACAAGGAATGTACATTTATGATATTTCGGCACCTGAGAAACCCACTTTTGTGTCCGAATTTAGACATGGTACCGCTTGTGATCCTGTAGTAGTCGACGGCGATTATGCCTACGTGACGCTACGCGGGGGCAACCTATGCGGTGGTGCCGAAAGCGGACTCTACATTGTTGACGTCTCCAATTTGGCGAATCCCGTACTGAGAAAAACCTACGCTATGGAAGAGCCGTACGGTCTGGGTTTCAAAGATGAAAAACTTTTTATCTGCGATGGCAGCGCCGGCCTGAAGGTCTATGACAAAAGTAATGTCGATGACCTCAAGCTCCTGAACCACTTTAAGGATATCGTTACTTACGATGTCATACCATTAGAGAATTCGCTACTGATGATCGGTGATAAGGTACTCTATCAGTATCGCTATTTCGATGATAACATCAGATTGTTGAGCACCTTCGATTTGTAATAGTCCAAAAAAATAAGATATGAAACGTCCCTGAAATTGGGACGTTTCTTTTTGACCATTCCGCTGTTTTAGGTCGAGCATCTTTCATCTTTGAACGCATCGGTAATTTCCCCTTTTTCAACCCTATATATTAAGGTATAGCTCCAAATTAAATTTTTCATTTACTTTTGTGGCTCGAAAAACCGATACATGGCCAAGAATTTAGTGATTGTAGAGTCCCCCGCGAAGGCGAAGACGATAGAGAAATTTTTAGGGAAGGATTATAAGGTGGAGTCCAGTTTTGGGCATATCGCCGATTTGCCTTCCAAGGAGTTGGGGGTAGATGTCGAGAAGAACTTCGAACCGAAATATATCGTCGATAAGGATAAGAAGGCCATCGTAAAAAAACTGAAGGGACTTGCCGATAAGGCCGAAATTATTTGGCTCGCCAGTGATGAAGACCGAGAGGGGGAAGCCATTTCGTGGCATTTGGCCGAGGAGCTGAAACTGGACAAGAAGAAAACCAGGCGTATCGTCTTTAATTCGATTACCAAATCGGCGATTCAAAAGGCCATCGAAAACCCCCGCGAAATCAATTACAATTTGGTCAATGCCCAGCAGGCCCGCCGGGTGCTCGACCGTTTGGTGGGCTACGAACTTTCCCCGGTACTGTGGAAAAAAATTAAACCCGGACTTTCGGCGGGAAGGGTACAGTCCGTTGCCGTGCGCTTGATCGTCGAGCGGGAGAGGGATATTGAAGGTTTTACGCCGGAAGCTTCCTTTCGAATATCGGCGGAATTCAAAACAGAAGAGGGCAGCATATTTTCGGCAAAGCTCTACAAGACTTTTCCGACCCAAGAGGATGCCCAAAAATTCCTGGACCAAAATATCGGTGCGGATTTTTCGGTGGGAAGCCTGGACAAGAAACCCGCAAAAAAATCCCCATCCGCGCCTTTTACGACCTCTACCTTACAGCAGGAAGCTTCCCGCAAACTTTATTTTTCGGTAGGCCGCACCATGCAGGTCGCCCAACGCCTCTACGAAGCGGGACTCATCACCTATATGCGAACAGACAGCGTCAACCTATCCGGCGAAGCTATCGGTGCCGCCAAGGATGCCATCATCGGCAACTACGGCGAGAAATACAGCAAAGTCCGCAACTATAAGGGTAAATCGAAGGGAGCGCAAGAGGCTCATGAGGCCATCCGCCCGACGGATATGACCAAGGATTCTCCCTCGCTCGAGCGGGACCAATCCAAATTATACGAACTGATCTGGAAGCGCACCATCGCCTCCCAGATGAGCGATGCACAGCTCGAACGTACCAACGTCAAGATCAAGGCCAACTCCCACGATGAGGAGTTCACCGCCAACGGCGAGGTCATCAAGTTCGACGGCTTCCTAAAAGTATACCTGGAAAGTTCCGACGAGGAGGATACCCCCGAAGAACAGGATGGTATGCTGCCCGCAATGAAGGTCGGTGAAACCCTGCTGAACAATTATATCACCGCCACCGAGCGGTTTACAAGGCCACCATATCGTTTTACGGAAGCCTCACTCGTCAAAAAATTGGAAGAACTTGGCATTGGCCGTCCATCTACTTATGCGCCGACGATTTCCACCATCCAGAACCGGGGTTATATCGAAAAAGGTACGGTCGATGGTACCGAAAGAAACTATGTGCAGCTGATTTTAGAGTCCGGGAAAGTCAAGGAAAAGAAACTGACCGAGACCGTCGGCTCTGATAAGGGCAAGATGGTGCCCACAGATATCGGAATGATCGTCAACGACTTTCTGGTCGATCACTTCGGGAACATTCTCGATTATAATTTTACTGCCAAGGTAGAGGAAGATTTTGACGAAATTGCCGAAGGCGATGAGGATTGGCAAAAAGTAATGAAGGATTTCTATAAGGATTTCCATCCCAATGTGCTCGACGTAGAGGAGAACGCCGATCGCGCCAGCGGGGAACGGGTATTGGGGGAGGACCCCAAATCCGGCCGTCAGGTTGCCGTCCGCTTGGGCCGCTTCGGACCCATGGTACAGATAGGCACGGTCGACGACGAGGAAAAGCCCAAGTTTGCCAGCCTTTTGCCAGACCAATCCCTAAACACGATTACCTACGACGAGGCGATGGAGCTGTTCAAGCTCCCCCGCAAACTGGGCGTTTATGAGGGCGAGGAAGTTGAGGCCAATGTCGGTCGCTACGGTCCTTACGTAAGATTCGGAAAGAAATTCGTATCCCTCGGAAAAGAAGAGAGTGCCTTCGACGTTGATTTCGAGCGGGCGAAAGAACTTATAAGGGAAAAACAAAAGGCCGACGCGCCCATTTACAGCTACGAAGATAAAGATGTCACGAAAGGCAAAGGCCGTTTTGGCCCATATATTAAGTGGGACGGTATGTTTATCAACGTCAATAAGAAATACGACTTCGACAACCTTTCCGAAGACGACTTGGTCGAACTGATTGAGGCCAAGAAACAGAAGGAAAAGGATAAGGTCGTTCAAAATTGGGAAGATGAGGGCATCCGCATTGAAAAAGCGAGATGGGGCCGCCATAATATTATCAAAGGTAAAACCAAGGTCGAGCTCGCCAAATCCGTCGATGCCGCCAAGATGTCCCTCGAGGAGGCCAAGGCCTTAATCGAGAAAAAGGCGCCCAAGAAAAAGGCGACAAAAAAGAAAGCGGCCCCTAAAAAGAAAACCACCGCAAAAAAGAAGACCCCGAAAGCTAAAAAATAAGATTCTACAACCACCGAACCAAAAACCAAAAACCAGCCCCACGAGAAAAAAATCATTTTACACTATTTGAATGGCATTCGATTTTTTATCCCCTGTCGAGGACAAGGTAATGGCCCACGGCGAATTGCTTCCTGCGCAGGCTATCGGCAAACACCTTAAAGTACACACCAAACGGGAGGGGCTTCCCGATATCGAATCGGTATCCATCGCCATCATCGGCGTCCGGGAATCCCGAAACGCCTTCGAAAAGAAACCGGAAAAACTCGATGTATCCGCCATTCGCATCCAACTTTATAAACTTTTCCGCGGCAACTGGAATTCCCACCTTGCCGACTTGGGCGATATCGAAGAGGGCGAAACGGTCGAGGACACCTATTTCGTAGTCCGCACTACCGTCGCCGAACTCCTGAAAAACAACATCATCCCCGTAATCATCGGCGCCACGCAGGACATTACCTACGCGGCCTATCGTGCCTTCGACGGCATAAAAGAATTGGTCAACCTAGTCGCGGTCGACAGCCGCTTCGATTTCGGGATGGATGATGAGCTGATCTCCTCCCATTCCTACATGAGCAAAATCATTACGGAAAAGCCGAGCAACCTTTTCAATTTTTCCAATATTGGGTACCAGAGCTATTTCAACGCCCAAGAAGAAATCGACCTGATGGAACGGCTTTTTTTCGATGCCTATCGGCTGGGCGACCTAGGGGCCGACATATCCCTCGCCGAACCCGTGCTCCGTAACGCGCATATGATCAGTATGGACGCCCGCTCCGTCAGGGCCAGCGAAATCGGCCTGTCCGATAATTTTTCGCCCAATGGCTTTACCGGTCGCGAGATCTGTGCCATCGCCCGTTATGCCGGTATTAGTGATAAGGTGAATATTTTCGGCATTTATGAGATGGAAAACACGGTACAGTCCGCCCAGCTGATGGCCCAGATTATCTGGTACTTTGTGGAAGGCTACAACTTTCGCATTACGGAATCGCCCTACGAACGCCCCGACGATTTTACCAAATATAACGTTCCCACCGAAATCGAGCAGCTGGTCTTTTATAACAGTCATCTCACTGATCGGTGGTGGGTCGAAGTACCATCCGTTCTCGCCCCGAATACTAAAACGGATGCTTCGGCGTTATTACCTTGCACCAAAAAGGACTATCTCGAAGCTTGCGACCAGAACATTCCAGAGCGCTGGTACAAAGCGTATAAGAAAGGCTTTAATTAGGTCGAAAAAAAGTGAAGTATAATGCAAGCCGATACAATAATTTCATCAAATCGCAGTTTTAGAGAGTAGAATTAATGTATTTTTTTGCAGTCAATAACCAGAATTGAAATTTAACCTAGAATATGAAAAAGCTATTGTTATCATCTATAGCGTTTGTTTTTTTACTCAGCAGTTGCGGGTCAGGAACAAAAGGAGAGCTAACGGGCGCCGAAGGAAAGAAGTGGTATCCCGAAAAACCTTACGGTATGGAATTGATTCCGAGGGGAGCCTATATTATGGGTAAGTCGGAAGAAGACCAGGCCCAGCTCCTGAACGCACCTACCAAGACCGTTACGGTTCGATCGTTCTATATGGATGATACCGAGATCACGAACAGTGAGTACCGTCAGTTCGTGGAATGGGTCAAGGATTCCATCACACGTACCAAATTGGCCATTTTGGCCGATGAATTGGGAATCGGAGCCGAGGAAGGCGGTATTGGCGAATATGCTTTTAGGGATGCCGATACCACAAGACTATCCGCTTATGACAAATATATGTTGGAAAACTACGTCGGGATGGGCGATAATTTTTACGAGGGAAGGGCCTTGAACAAAGATCAAGACCTCATTTGGGACGTATCCGAATATCCGGATGAATACTACACCGAGATCATGGTCGATTCCCTGTACCTTCCGGAAGAGGAAGCCTATAACGGACAGCGCAGCTTCGACGTCACCAAGTTGAAGTACAAGTACAGCTGGATGGATATCGACGCCGCCGCCCGCGCCAAAACAGGAAGCCGTGCCGACTTTATCCGTCAGGAAGAATTGCAGATCTATCCCGATACCACGGTCTGGATCCGTGATTTCGAGTACTCGTATAACGAGCCGATGCACAACGATTATTTCTGGCACGATGCCTATAGCGAATATCCGGTAGTGGGTGTGAGCTGGGAGCAGGCACGCGCCTTCTGTAACTGGAGGACCAAGTTTAAGAACGACGACCAAAAAAGCAGGGGCAGACAGTTTGTCAACCAGTTCCGTTTGCCTACGGAAGCGGAGTGGGAATATGCCGCTCGTGGTGGCATCGAAAGCGGAACCTATCCTTGGGGCGGACCATATGTCATCAGCGATACCGGATGTTTTATGGCCAACTTCAAGCCTCAGCGAGGTGATTACGCGGCCGACGCGGCACTCTATACGGTAGAAGCAAAATCCTATGAACCTAATGATTTCAACCTGTACAACATGGCCGGTAACGTATCGGAGTGGACGAACTCGAGCTACGACCCTGCATCCTATGACTATGTATCGACCATGAACCCGAACGGGGGCGACCAGTCCAACGAGCGCAAGGTCATCCGTGGCGGGTCTTGGAAAGATGTGGCCTACTTTTTACAGGTCAGTACCAGGGATTATGAGTACGCCGATTCCGCCCGCAGTTATATCGGATTCCGAACCGTTCAGGATTATATGGGCGAGGAAGATTCCACACAATAAAAATATAGTATAACAATAAATATACGGCCAGTTTCAAATACACCCCCGGGTGGCCATCGGGACAAACCAAATCTTTTTTAACCAAATCCTTTTTAACATTCAATTTTTAAATTAAACTTTAAGTTATGGCACAGTCAAAATCAACAAAGAAATTATTCAACATGGCCTATGGCCTTGGAGCATCGGTAGTAATCATTGGTGCATTGTTCAAAATCCTTCACTGGGAATTCGGTCCGCTTACCGGCGGACTTCTACTCGCAGTAGGTCTAATTACAGAGGCACTTATTTTTGCGATCAGTGCGTTCGAACCTGTCGACGATGAGTACGATTGGTCTTTGGTCTATCCTGAATTGCAGGGCGGCCAGGCCAATGGAAAGAGCAACGAAGCTCTGGAGATGAAAGAGGCCGAAGCTTCTTTGTCCGCTAAACTGGACAACCTACTGAAAGAAGCAGGTGTCGATGCCAACTTGATGGAAAGCCTCGGATCTAGCATCCGTAACTTCGAAGGTGCCGCCAAAGGTATCGCCCCGACCGTTGATGCTATGGAATCTACCCGTAAGTATTCCGACGAAATGGTACAGGCAGCTGCCCAAATGGAGTCTTTGAACAGCCTCTACAAAGTACAGTTGGAGAGCGCGAGCAAGCAAGCTTCCGTCAACGAAGAAGTTGTACAGAATGCATCCGCCCTAAAAGACCAAATGGAATCCTTGGCAACAAACCTATCCTCTTTGAACGGAGTGTATGGTGGCATGTTGACCGCAATGAACCGAAACTAATTCGTTTTAGTCCATCCCCAAATCAAATAGTAACCTAAAACAAATTAGAAAACATGGCAGGAGGAAAACAAACACCACGTCAGAAGATGATCAACCTTATGTACTTGATCTTCATCGCGATGTTGGCCCTAAACATGAGCAAAGAAGTACTAGCTGCGTTCGGTATCATGAACGAAAAGCTAGAAGCTTCCAACAGCAAGATGGTCGAAAGTAACGATAATTACTTGGCCAACCTTGACACGAAAGCATCGGAAGATCCCGCGAAGTATGCGGAACTTTACAAAGATGCACAGCAGATCAAGAAAATGTCCGCAGACTACTACAGTTATCTAGGAACCCTGAAATCAGAGATGATGGCAGATACCGAAGATCCGAAAGACTATGCGGTTATGGACAAGTCTGATTATTTGGACCAGAAATTCTTCCAAGGTGACAACCTCGCCGAAGGTGGAAAAGAGTTCATGAAGCGTTTGAACGATTATCGTACCCAAGTATCCGCTATCGTGCCCGCAGGAATCAAGTCCTCTGTGGAGGCCCGATTCGAGACCGGTAACGAAAACGGAAAGGTCGAAAAGCGTGACGGTACCATGCAAGATTGGATCAACTACCACTACGAAGGCTTCCCACAGGTAGCTTCGTTGGCCAAGTTGACCGCTTTGCAGGCCGATGTTCAAGCTACCGAAGAGTCCGCTTTGAAGGCGATGCTCGAAGGAGAGTTGAGCAGCCAGGTATCCCTAGCCAATTTCAAGACCGCGTTGTTTACGGAAAAGTCCGCTTATTACGCCGGCGAGAAGTTCGACGGTAAAATCGGAATCAGCAAGACGGATACTTCATCGAAGCCCGTCAAAGCCGATATCACTTTGGATGGCCGAAAACTGTCCGAAGGAACGGATTACCGTTTGGAAGAAGGTGGTGTACAATTGTTGATCGGTACCGGTTCCGCCGGCGACCATGAAATCAAGGGTAAACTGTACTTCCAGCAAGATGGTGAGGAAATCGAGGTTGACGTAAACAACAGCTTTGCCGTGATCAGCAAGCCGAACGCGGCCCTGATCGCTGCCGACAAGATGAACGTGGTTTATCGAGGTGTTGCCAACCCAATGAGCATCTCCATCCCGGGTATCCCTAACAACAAGGTGAGTGCTTCCGCTCCCGGACTTAAGAAAGTCAACGGTAGCAAGTACATCATGAACCCCGGTACGGGTAGAACTGTTAAGATTACCGCATCCGGTGTATTGCCCGATGGACAGCGTATCTCTACGCCCGCCGAATTCCGAATTAAGGATATTCCACGGCCCGCAGGTACGGTTTCCAAGCAAGACGGTACGGTCAAAATCCCAAGGGGTAACCTTGAGATCGCGAGTATCGGAGCTATGTTGGAGGATTTCGACTTTGACCTGAACCTTGCGGTGAGCGGATTCAAATTCAAAGTGCCCGGTCAGCCTACCGTTAGTGTTAACGGTAACAAGTTGAACGGAATGGCCAAAACGGCCCTGAAGCGAGCTAAGCGTGGCGATGTCGTACAGATTTTCGATATCAACGCTTACATTACGAACAACAAAAGTTACAAATTGAAGAAAGTGTCTCCGGTTGTTGTGGAGATCACGAACTAATAACAAGTAAAAAATCCGGGTGGCCTTCTGCTGCCCGGTACTTTTAAAATTACAGACATGAATTGGAAAAATGTTTTATTAATTGGAGCCGTCACTTTGTTGCCCGCTTCCTTGATGGCCCAGGCGAACATCTTGAACGCCAAGAAGCCCGAGGATATCGGCAAGAAGACCGAAGCCCAAAAGGCGATGGACAACGACGCTCCCTTGGAGTACGGCTATGTCGATGATCGCGACATCCTGTGGTCAAAGACCGTTTGGGAAGTTATCGACCTCGATGAGCGTGTGAACTTTCCTATGTACTATCCTACCGATACCATTGATATCGGTGCCGATAGACGGTCGCTCTATGATGTGCTTTTGAAGAACATCAAGAACGGCAGGTTGAAAGATGTGTATGCGGATTCGTATTTCACCGACAAGCGTAAGTTCAGCGACCTGACCGCTACTTTGCAGAAGACCGATACGACCGATTATGGATACGAGCAGATCAATGCGGGTGAGGAGCTTTCTCCCGAATATGTGATTCGACGTAACCTCAGTGCGGCCGATATCGAGGAATACCGTATCAAAGGGATGTGGTATTTCGACAAGCGCCAAGGCGAACTGAAGTATCGATTGTTGGGCCTAGCCCCCGTCGCTCCGGATGTCAACTTTATCGATGATGAATCGATGGATCCGGGAGATGCGAAAGTGGAACTGTTCTGGGTATGGTACCCCGATGCCCGGCAGATTTTGCACGAGGCGAAGGTGTTCAACCAGCGTAACTCCGCTCAGCCCATTTCTTTCGATGCCCTGTTGAACGCACGACGTTTCAACGGAGTCATCTATCGAGAGGATAACGTACACGGCGACCGCAAGGTCAACGATTATATTAGTGACAATGCCCTGTTCCAGCTTTTGGAGGCCAAAAGAATCAAGGAGGTTATCCGTGATCGCGAGCAGGATATGTGGGCGTATTAAACGCAAAAATTATATTCCAATTCAATAGTATTGAAACGCCTCGGCAGCAATGTCGGGGCGTTTTTGTGTTGGTAATTACCGCGTCTTTTTGCCTTCGGTAGAAGCTTCAATGACTGCTAGTTTTATACCTTTGCCCACATGCTAGACTACCTCATCGTCGGCCTCGGTCTCGCTGGCATCTCCTTCTGCGAGCAGCTCGAAAAGCACGGCAAATCTTACGCCGTCATTGGCGACGATTCGCAATCGTCATCCTTGGTCGCGGGCGGACTCTACAATCCCGTCGTTCTCAAACGCTTTACCTTGGCCTGGAAGGCGAAGGAGCAGCTCATTCAGGCCATTCCATTTTATTCCGATTTGGAAAAAAAGCTGGGAGTCCAGTTAAACCATCGGCTTCCGATCTACCGCCGTTTTGTCTCCATCGAAGAACAGAATTTCTGGTTTGAGGCCGCTGATAAAAAAGGACTGTCCGAGTTCCTATCCACCGACATCCATCC
>JBAUIP010000372.1:0-5234 GCA_049683055.1 Pricia sp. | reverse complement strand
TCGAAAGCCTTGTAATCAACAAAGGTGATGGCCTCAATGGTATGGTGCTTTCCATCAAAACTGGCGGGATCCTTGAGTGTGGTACAGCTTATGAACATCGCCTCAAAAGCTTCCCCCTGTTCGATATCGGCGTTCAATATGCTGCCCATCGGGTCGGAGTCCTTTTCACCATAGTCATAATCAGAATTCGGCATCATCCAAATATTACCGGAATCGAGTCCCGCTTCCCGCAAATCCATATCCACGGTCAAAAAAAGCATCAATGAGGTGCAGGAATATTTCGTTTTGCCCAGTTTTTCCTGAAACTTCCGGCTTAGGTTCTCGACACCCACCAACTGGTTGTAGGTGATGCCTACGTCCGCATTGGATACGATTCGGTCGGCCAAAATCCTGCTCCCGTCTTCGAGGATGACCCCGGTGGCCCGTTTTTCGTCATCCCCCTCCACAATAATTTTGCTGACAGCCGTGCTAGTGCGGATTTCACCCTCATGTTTTTTGAGCGCGTTGGTCATGGCTTTGATCAAAGCGCCCCCACCGCCCATGGGATAATATCCGCCCTGATAATAATGGTACATCAGCGCACTGTGTAGCACAAAAGGAGCTTTTCTAGGCGGTACCCCGTGGTCGCCGCACTGCACGTTCAGGATATTCTTTAAAAGAGGATTCTTGATATGCCATCCGATGACACGGCGAAGGCTGAAAAGTCCGTATTTTCCAAAGTGTCTAGTGCGGTAGGGCAGGGTCAATTTTTCCCAAAAACTTTTGAGATAGGGCATCGAGTAAAGCTCTTCGCTGACCTTTCGGGTCAGGTTCAAATACTTGTGGATGCGTTTTTTTTCTTTAGGAAAGCGCTCGGATAATCGGTCGATCAATTCATCAAAATTGGCCGGATAATCGAAACGCTCCTCACCGATGCGAACATGTTCATAGGCATCGGGATTCATCCTGAAAAAGACCAGGTCGTTGGCGATACCCAGTCCGCGGTACAGATCATTGGTCGCTTCGCCTTCGCCTAGTAGTCCTATATAATGTACGCCAGGGGTAAACCGGTGCCCATTCAGGTAGAAACTATGGCACCAGCCGCCGGGCACATCGTGCTGTTCGAGAACTAATACCTTTTGACCGGCACGAGCCAAGCAAATCGCCGCGGCTAATCCCCCGGCCCCGGAACCGATGACAATGGTATCCCATTTAGTGGATTCTGCCTTCATCTTTTCTTGCTCAAAGCCTCCGCAATCGCCTCCTCGACCAATGGCTCCATCACTTTATAGCCCTCGATGGTGGGATGTACCTCGTCGTTCGCGTATTTCTTGGGAAGTCCGTTACGCTCGTCGGCCATGGCGGAAAAATAGTCGAGGTAAACATGTCCGTTTTCTTCGGCGTAGGATTTGATCATTTTGTTGAGCTCCACAATTTTAGGGGCAGGCTCCACGCCCGGTTTCCAAGGATAATCGTAGGCGGGCAGGGTAGAGGATAGCACTACCTTAATGCCATTGACGTGGGCGATTTCGGCCATGGACTTAATGTTATCGGCAATCATCTTCAAGGTCGAGGGACCGGTGTTGCCCGCAATATCGTTGGTACCCGCCAGAATGACGACCACTTTGGGTTTCAGGTAGACGACATCTTGCCGGAAGCGGACCAGCATCTGGGGCGTTGTCTGACCGCTGATGCCACGGTTGACGTAAGGTTTGCCCTCGAAAAATTCCGGTCTTTTTTTCAACCATCCGATAGTGATGGAGTTGCCCATAAAGACCACGCGGTCTTCGTCGGCGGCTGGGGCTTCCAATTTTTGGTTGGCTTCCTGAAATTCCGCGAGATTGGGCCAGTCTTGGGCTTGAAGCCCCATGTTGGGGGCAAAAGTCATCAGAATAATTAAAAAGATAGTTTCAGCTGATTTCATGATGGTATCTTTGGTTTTTGCTGGATTTTTTCTGCGGATGTCAAACCTTAAATCGAAGTGTTATCCGACATTTCATAGGTTCGACAAATAGGCTTAGTTTGATTTTTGTTCAATGATTGGTCTAAATGCCTGGTCACCATCCCTTTTCAATTGAAATTATTTTAATGCCTCGCATGCTTGCCCCGAGGATTATTTATTTGAATTCTTTTTCCTCCTCATAGCTCAAAGGCAAATCCGCCTTAATCTTTTCCACGGTCGGTCGTTGCACGAACAGGTACACTATTAAAGCGATGGCGATGACCAAATGTAAGGCATTTCCACTTAGATAATACGCTATTACGGCCAAGAATCCCGGTCCTTCCAAGAGGGCGTATTTGATGAGCAGCGCTTTCTGGTATTTTTCCAACTTCTGCAACAAAGGCCGGTTTTTGGAAATAGACTGTATTTGCTTCCGGAAAACCCACTGACTTAAAAAATATCCGGCCACCGCAGCCACCGGAACCAAATAGATAAATAGATTGCCTTCGGACATCCTTGCTTCAAAACTACCGACCTGAAAATAACAGAAAATCGCAAAGCCGGTTAAGCTGGCGAGCAGACCTGCATGGATTATCGAAAGGGTTTTTAAAAAGGACTTTGCGTTCACGTTCAATTATTTATCACTATCGTCAATCCCCCACGAATTCATAATTGCACATGAATCTACCAGCAATGGATTTTAGTTTCATGAAGCCCATTCAATATTTAGCGCTTTTATCCTTGGCCAATGTCCGCTCGATAAACGCTCGGATGTCGTTGTTCGCTTGTTCCAGGTCGTCCCTTCTGAGGTACATCATGTGCCCGCTGCGGTATCCCTTGAACTCGAAGCGGTCTTTCATCCGGCCGCTGGGGTCGACCTGCCACATGGTGTATTTCGCGTTGAAATAGGTCGTTGCACCGTCGTAGTATCCGCTCTGTACCAGTACGTTAAGATAAGGATTCTGGGCCATTGCCTGGCGTAGGTCGTCTCGCGTGTTATCATCATCGTTGTTCCACGGATGCACCGGCCCGAACATATTGTATTTGATATCCGTCTCAAAATCGAGTTCCTCTTGGAGGTAATAGTTGATGGCGGGGGTGAAAGAATGTAGCCAAGAGGTCAGTTCGGCATTGTAATCCGGCTCCATGCCCGCCGCTTGGCGGTCAAAGCCCAAATAGCGGCTGTCGAGTCTACCTACCGTGTAGGCCCCTTTATCCTTCAAAAGATTTTTCCAGAAGTAAGAGGTGCCCACCACTAGGTTTTGATCTAGGATTTCTTCCTTCGATAAACCGGAATAATAGGCCATTTTTTCGGCAACGGAATTCTTTTCGCTCTCCCCGATGTTCCACCCTTTGGCCAAAGCGGGAATCAGATTGTTCAGTGTATATTCTTCGGATTCGGGAAGGATGTCCAACAGATCTTTGTTCTGCAGCTCATCGGGAAGCTTTTTATGATGCCAGGCCGCTGCCGTATAATAGGGAAGGTTCAGCGCATTGGATACCGGACCGCCGACCCGGATGACCTTGTAATCTGCGGGCGATACCATAATGACGCCGTTCAGGTACATCCACTGTTGGTCCTGTAAGGCCAGGGAAAGTCCCATCACCCGGGTGCCACCGTAGCTTTCACCGACAATATATTTGGGAGACCGCCAGCGATTGTGCCGGGTGACAAACGTATTGAGCCATTCCGCCAGATACTTGATATCCGCATTGATGCCGAAGAATTTTTCGCGTTCCTTGTCCTCCAATTCCTCGGGAATGGTACGGGAATAGCCGGTATTGGCAGGGTTCACGTACACGATATCGGTCACGTCCAACACGGAAAATGGATTGTCTTTCACCCCGTACGGTTGAATCGGATAGCCCTCATCATCGATTTTTAGGGTACGTGGCCCGGTATAGGCCAAATGCATCCAAACCGAGGCGGAGCCCGGACCGCCATTAAAGGATATCAAAAGGGGCCGCGCGGAACGGTCCTTGACATTATCACGGGTATAATAGGTATAGTGCAACGCGGCAGTGGGCTGGCCCGCTTCGTCCCAGACCGGTTGCATGCCTGTTTCGGCCGTGTAGTCGACGGGTGTTCCGTTAATGTTAACGCTGTGCTGGGTCGTAACGGTGGTATCGATGGGAATTTTACGTTGGTAGACTGAATGCGATGGGGAAGGTGTGCCGGAATCCTCCTTTTTGGAGTCCATTTTTTGTCCGGATAGCGGATACTGAAGGGCTATAAAAAGAAAGGCACTGAGATAAAAATGTTTCATACAGGGTTTGTTTTTGAGAGGAGTTAAAAATAGCAAAAGTTAACGAGGTTTGGAGTTTCACCTAATTTATTTCCCTATCTCGATTTCGGCTTTATTCGCAAGGCCTTCTCAAAAAAGCATGGGCCGCCTGAAAAATGTCGTACAACGAAAAGAGTATTTTAAAGCAGCTTTCAAAACTTTTCAAAAACGCCCAGCCCGAAGAGCGCAAAATCATATTTGACCGGATCGATCGGGTCGAGCTTTCTCAAATTTTTATCCAGTTCCGCCAGGGCTTTGGCATCGTTCTGCTTCCGTCGGAGCAGTTTGAGCTTACGGGCCACATTTCCGGAATGCACGTCCAACGGGCAGGAGAGCCGCTCGGTTCCGATGCTTTTCCATAGTCCGAAGTCCACTCCCTTATCCTCCGGGCGCACCATCCAGCGCAGGAACATGTTGATACGTTTGGCAGCGGAACCTTTGAGCGGATCGCTTACGTGCTTTTGGGTTCGGATGGAGTGGGGGAGCTCGAAAAAGGCTTTTTTAAAGGAGGATATCACGGGTTGCAACGTATCGATTTCGTAATCCGGTTTCGAAGAAGAAGTTCCCCTTTTTGCTGTTTTGGCAGATTTTTTTGCGAGAGATTTCGAAGGAACATTTTTGTTGACAGTTTTAGCAGAAATTTTTTCGGTTTGCGATTGATTGGAAGAATTACTTTTGACCGATTTATTGGGAATTTCATTTCCGCTAGGTTCAAGGGAATTTGATTCACCGGTTTTGGAGAAAACTCCTTCCAATCCTCCATGGTTCTCGTACAAATTCTGAAGGCTTTGCATAAAATAGGATGCATCTTGTCCATTGAAGGTACGGTGCACAAAGCCGGATAGTTTGTCCAGGTCGGAGGGTTCGTGGTTCGAGACAAAATCGTAGGGGGAATCGTCCATCAGTTCCATCAGCCGGGTCGCGTTGTTGATAATACTTTTGCGGTTTCCCCAGGCGATGGTAGCAGTGAGAAAGGCGCTGATTTCAATATCCTCTTTCTTGGAGAAGCGATGGGGAATCTGCAGGGG